>CAZAMT010000050.1:0-18246 GCA_964486145.1 uncultured Bacteroidales bacterium | reverse complement strand
TCCGCCTAGGCGGAAAAGTGCTTGTTCGCTATGCTCCAACCGCTTAACTTAGGTAATAATTAATGCTCGACATTAACCCGTAACACATTCAGGAATTTTTTCATTTCCACGGAATCCTTTTTCCTGAGTATTTCAATAAGATATCCCATCTTTTCATGGATATTTTTTACCTGCTCTAAACTGTATTTATTAAATAATATTTCCGATAGCAGGTAGTCATTCTCCGAAAACAATCCTTCGGCTATTTTCAGGTGCTTTTTAAATGTCGTACCGGGAGCATCCTGTTTTTTCATAACAGAAGCGAACACGATGGTTGAAGCAAATGGTATAGACAGGGAATAGGCAATGGTTTTATCATGTTCAACAAATGTGTACTCAAAAATTTCCAGATTCAGAGATTCATAGAATTCCCTGAAAAATTTCTTTCCTTCTTCATCAGACTGTTTTATAATAATTGCATTTTGACCGGCGAGTTCTCTAACATTGGCAAAGGTAGGCCCAAACATGGGATGTGTGGAAACAAACCGTCTTCCCGACTTTAAATAAAACTCCTTTATCCCGTTTTTTACAGATGTAATATCTGACAATATACAATTTGGTGGCAAATAAGGTAAAACTTCCTCAAATGCAGGGATGGTTTTCTCCAGGCTGACTGCGTTTATTAACAAATCCGGTGAAAAATCCCTTATTTCCTCAAATGTTAGCAGACGGTGCGAGTGAAACAGGTATTTTAATTTTGACTTATCTTTATCAAATACGCCTACTTCATAATCAAGGCAGAGCGACTCTACAAGCCAGGCACCCATATTTCCGGCGCCGAGGATAACAATTTTCATCATTTATGTATTCTTCCGATTTTTTGTTCAATTAAAAAGAAATCAGTTAAAACAATGGCCGTGACAGCTTCACATACAACAGGTACCCTCAGTGCAATGCACATGTCATGGCGACCTTCCACAGACAGATCGACCATTTCATTGGTTTTAATGTTAATGGTTTTTTGGGCCTTATGTGTGCTTGATGTGGGTTTTACAGCAATCCGGAAAACCAAATCATTGCCATTGCTAATCCCGCCATTGATTCCCGCGGCGTGATTTGTTTCCGTTTTACCGTCAATGCTCACCAGATTATCGTTGTGTTCGCTACCGCGCATCCTGGCCGCGGCAAATCCTGAACCAAACTCAATTCCTTTGATGGCAGGAATGGCGAAAATCATATGGCTAAGCACAGACTCAACAGAATCAAAAAATGGCTCTCCCAATCCAATCGGCATGTTTGAAGCCCTACATTCAATAATACCACCGATGGAATCTTTTTCCTCCACAGCTTTATCAATTGCACTTTCAATGTCCGGTGAACCTCCCACCTCCAATATTTCAGCTTCAATATTTACCGGTGCAATAAGCTTTTTTGCCAAGGCGCCTGCCGATACCAACCCCAGTGTTAACCGGCCGGAAAAATGACCTCCCCCTCGATAATCTTCAAAACCGCCATACTTCTGAGATGCAGTGAAGTCGGCATGGCCCGGTCTTGGGGTCTCCCTTAGTTTTGTATAATCCCTCGAACGCACATTCATATTTTCAAAAAGAATGGTTAAAGGAGCTCCCGTGGTTCTTCCATTGAATGTGCCGCTAATAATTTTTGGCATATCCGATTCCTTCCTTGGAGTAGTGCCTTTAGCCCCCGCTCTTCGGCGATCAAGATCATCCAGCATATCCTTTTCTTCAAAGGGTATTCCAGCGGGCACTCCGTCAATATTCACGCCAACGCCAAAACCGTGCGATTCACCAAATATGGTTGTTCTGAATACTCTTCCAAAACTGTTCATAAACTGTTATATATTTTCAAGCTGATTTTGTATTCTGATTAATTCTGATTTTTTCAATTGACCTGGTGCAGTTACAATCCCGTTGTCAGGCGCTGCAAATGTGAATTCCGCTCCCATCATTGGAGCCAAAACCCTCGTAATTTTACCTTTGTCTCCCATGCCAAAAACCACAAGACGCTTTGAAGTATTATAAAGTGATAACAAATTTGCAATATCCACATTTTCATTCACCCGCGTTGCAATTTTCGCTATATCAGCACCATAGAAATAGCAATCACTCACAATCCTTTCAAGCTCATTTCTTGATGGTGTTTCATTAAAATTATGATATGAAATAATAATCTGGCAACCATGTTCTTTTGAAAATTCGACAAGCTCCTTTCTGTATTTCACATCTGCTTCATACTCTATATCGATATAGGAAGCGCCTGATTTTATAGCCTGCTTCAATAATTCCAGACGTTTGCTTTCGTTATTTTTTCCCGGACGTAAGGTGGCAACGAGTTTTACCTTTTGTGTAAACACTTTTTTAATTGCCTTATGGTCGAATTCAGTGAGATCAAGCCGAATCTCTGCCAATTCCTCATTTTGGGTCATTTCAATACATTGATCCACATTTTTGGTTGAAATACTAACACAGATCATAAACAAGTTCCTCCAGTTGGTTCATATTGGTTTTGTAAATAACGGCTTCACCAATTTTATTTAATAATACAAGGTTCATGTGATCACCTTCACGCTTTTTATCCTTTTTCATAGCTTCAATAACCTGCTTCATATCAAAATTACAATCTACTGGTAAACCTGTTTTTATTAGTAAATCCTCTATCCGACGAACATCTTGCGGTGCAAGCTTACCCAACTTTAATGAAAGTTTTGAAGCCAATACCATCCCCAGACTTACCGCCTCACCATGCAACATGGAACCAATTTTTTCCAGGGAATGGGCAAATGTATGTCCAAAATTAAGAATTCTTCGCTCACCTTTTTCTCTCTCATCATTTTGAACTACTTCGGCTTTCATCAAAACCGATTGATAAACGATCTCTTCTATAACATTGGAGGAAATTTTCAATGCCGATTCAACATTTTTTTCGAGGTAATTAAACAGTTCAGGCTTGCGAATAGCTCCTGCTTTGATTATTTCAGCAAAACCGGCCACAAACTCTTTCTTATCCAGAGTTGATAGCATTTCAGGGTCACAAATCACAAATTCAGGTTGATTAAATACACCAACCATATTTTTATATCCTTGGAAATTAACACCATTCTTACCTCCAACACTTGCATCAACCTGTGAAAGCAATGTGCTTGAAACAAATCCAAAACGCAGTCCGCGCATATAAACAGATGCTGCAAATCCTGCCACATCGCAAACAATACCCCCGCCAATCCCAACCACAAACCAGGATCGGTCAACTTCATATTCAATGAATTTACTGAATATTCTTTCCATTGTAGCCATAGTTTTGTTTTTTTCACCGAAGCCAATCTCTACAACAGGAAATTCAGAAAAATGATGATGATAATGTTCCAATAGGTGACCATCGGTAATAATGACTACATTTTTGGCAGGAATGTAATTTTTAAGATTGGACAGGCTCTCACCTATCATTATTTTTGAAAGGGTATTGAAGGTTTTTATTTCAATGGTTTTCATTTCTGATCTTCTTTTACTGCTGATTTTTCCTCATCCATCCTTATGGCATTCATAACGCGTGTTTGTACATTGATGGATTCCTGGTGAATGGCCCTGAAAACCTTGATAATGAACTCCTCGCTCAGTCCTTTCTTAGCGGCTGATTCAATTCTCTTGTGTAAGAGTTCATCCCACCTGGTGGATTGTAGGATGGTGATGCTGTTTTTCTTTTTGTATTCACCAATTTTTTCAGCTACTTTCATCCTTAGCTCAAATATATCCAGAATTTTATCATCGTATTTGTCAATTTCATTTCTCAATTCCTCAATGGACGTCATGAGCATGGTATTTTCAATATCTGACTTACGCAAAATGAGATTCTCTATAAGTTCGTTCAATGCACAGGGTTTTAACTGTTGCTTGGCATCGCTCAGTGCTTTATCCGGATTAATATGAGATTCGATGATCAAACCATCGAAACTAAGATCCAGGGCTTTCTGAGATATTTCAAACAGTAAATCTCTACTTCCACAAATATGGCTGGGATCTGTAATAATGGGTAATTCGGGGATGCGCCTGCGCAATTCAATAGGTACCTGCCATTGCGGATTGTTTCGGTAAAGTGATTTGGTATAAACTGAAAATCCGCGGTGGATGGCTGCCAGCTTTTTTATTCCTGCATGATTCAGTCGTTCAAGAGCACCAATCCACAATTCAATATCAGGGTTAATCGGGTTTTTGACCATTACCGGAATTTCCACTCCACGCAAAGAATCGGCAATTTCCTGGACAGCAAAAGGATTTGCCGATGTACGGGCACCGATCCATAAAATATCTATACCTGCTTTTAATGATTCGTAAACATGCTTAACATTAGCAACTTCAACTGCTGTAAGCATACCATATTGCTCCTTTACTTTCTTTAGCCAGGGTAATCCTTCTCTGCCAACACCTTCAAATGCACTTGGACGGGTTCGGGGTTTCCAAATGCCTGCCCGGAAAATACGAATTCCAAATTCTGATAATTCTTTTGCAGTACTGAGCACCTGTTCTTCGGTTTCGGCGCTGCATGGACCTGCCATAACAATAGGACGTTTGTCAGAAACTTCGGGAAAAGTGAATGGTTCCAATTCTAAATGTACACTCATGATTTTTCAATTATTGATTTTCCTTTTTTATATTCTCCTAAAATATTCAGTTCACCGGTAAATGGCTTTACAGCTACCAGTGATTGTTTATAAACCTCGTAATCATCAAACTCAACATCAGCATAAAACTGATATTCCCACTCTTTACCAACAATGGGCATCGATTGAATTTTCGACAGGTTAATGTTGTAAAATGAAAACGTGATGAGCACTTTTGCAAGGCTTCCAAATTTATGAGATACCGTGAAATGAAGGGAGGCTTTATTTACAACGCTTGGGTGGTTATCCCCGTTTTTTTCACCGAGGATTAAAAAACGGGTATAATTTGTTTTATTGGTTTCTATTCCCGAAGCAAGGATATCAAGACCATATTTTTTAGCTGCCAAATGGCTGGCAATAGCACCAATTCCCGTAAGATTCTCTTCCTTGATTTTTTTCGCACTGAGTGCCGTATCATTGCTGTCAATAAGCCTGATGTTTGGGTAACGTTCAAAAAACTTCTGGCATTGCAGAATAGCCATGGGATGAGAAAAAACCTCATTCAGTTCTTCAATCTTTTGTCCCCGCAGCGCTACAAGGTTTAATTCAATCCGAAGATATATCTCCCCGACAATTTCCATGGAAGATTCAAGTATTAACCCGTAATTAGGAAGAATGCTTCCTGCAAGGGAGTTTTCAATAGCTGTTATTCCATAATCTACATGGTTTTCATCCAGCGAACGAAACAAGTCTTTAAATGTATTGCGGGGTACAATTTCAATTTCCTCATTTTCAAAGTAATGTAAAGTTGCAATCTCATGAAAAGCTCCATAACCTCCTTGAATTGCGATTTTTTTAATTGCTTGTTTCGTGTTTTCCATGTTTAAATTCCATTAAAAAAAAAGTCCCAATCGTAATTGGGACTTTCGTTCAGTTGTTTTATGTTTTTACAATACTATCCCAACTACTCTATTTGCATGGTAAAGTAGAAAAAGAAGTAAAAGAAAGTATTGTTTACGGATGCATTCATTATTCCAAATCTTATTTACGAAACAAAAGTAGAAAATATAATTGATAAAAATCATGATTTAGCCTAAAAAAATGCCTGATAAAAGTAAATCTAATCAATTTGTTATTGTATATTAAAAATCAATTTTTACATATTTACATATTTTCATACGTAGATTGTTTATTATCATTCTAAATTTAATGGATTTCAGCTCTAAAACTTCCACTTGCATGAATTTTGAAGTAACTTTCCCCTTTGTTTTATTGAGTTGAATTTAAAATCGTTACACGATATGAAACGTAGAGATTTCTTATTAAAATCAGTAAATGCAGGAATATTAACCGGGGCGGCATTATCTGTAGGTAATGTTGGTAGTCTGTTCGGTTCTCAAATGACAGGTTCGGCTGGCTTACCTTATGATCTGGTAGCAGTACGGGGAGGATCTCCTGCTGATATGTTTGATAAGGCAATCGCATCCATGGGCGGTATGTCAAAATTCGTTCAAAAAAATCAAACGGTAGTTGTAAAACCAAATATTGGCTGGGATGCGCCACCAGAAAGGGCCGCAAATACAAATCCCCAGCTTATTAAGCGTATTATTGAGCATTGTCTGAAGGTTGGTGCAAAAGAAGTTTACGTGTTTGATAATACCTGCAATGAATGGACCAAGTGTTACAGGAACAGCGGTATTGAAAACGCTGTGAAAGATGCCGGCGGAAAAATGGTTACGGGTAAAACTAAAAGTCATTATCAGGAAGTTTCCGTTCCGGGAGGAAAAAGTCTTCATAATGCCGAAGTACATGAATTAATTTTGGATTCCGATGTATTCATCAATGTTCCTGTGCTAAAAAGTCATGGAGGTGCAAAACTTACCATTGCCATGAAAAACCTTATGGGAATCGTTTGGGATCGAAGGTACTGGCATTCGAATGACCTGCACCAATGCATTGCTGATTTTCCTACTTTTAAAAAACCTGATTTAAATGTGGTTGACGCATACAGGGTTTTAAAAAGAAACGGTCCGAGGGGTGTTTCTGTAAACGATGTTGTAATGATGCATTCATTGCTCCTTTCAACAGATATCGTTGCTGTTGATACCGCAGCTACAAAACTTTTCGGGCTTGATATAAACCAGGTGCCATACATTACAAAAGCTGAATCGTTAGGTTTGGGTACAACAAATCTGGAATCATTAAAAATTGACCGGATAAAGATATAATTTCTGGAAACCATTTTCCGGATTTATCTTTTTATACTAATTTGGTGAGTTATTGTAATAATGTATAATTAAACCACCTGTTATTGATATGAAACAAAAGCACCTGAAATTTCTCAGAGTTGTTATATCCATTTTATTTTTATTGACTGTTACGATAGCATTCCTTGACTTTAGAGGAATTCTCAGCAAAGAATATTTCAACGCCGTATTGTATCTACAGTTTATACCTTCTGTCATCAAGTTTATCAACGTAATTAGCCTTTCGGTCGCGGGTTTTCTTATTGTCATTGCACTAACCATGCTTACCGGGCGGGTCTATTGTTCCACTATTTGTCCGCTGGGCATATTTCAGGATATTGTTTCAAGAATCGCTCGCAAGTTTAAGAGCAAAAAAAAGAAAAAATATACATTCGGTCAGCCGTACAATATATTGCGGTACAGTTTACTGGCTCTCACCATTGTTAGCTTCCTCTTTGGTACCATATTTATTGTAAATCTGCTTGATCCTTATAGTAATTATGGTAGAATTGTTACCGGTATATTCAAACCCATATTTATTGGTTTTAATAACCTAATAGCAAAAGGACTGGAAAAATTTGACATTTATTTTCTCTACCCAGTTGATATTGAATGGTTCAAACTTTCGGCCCTCGCATTCCCGGTGTTATTGCTCGGAACAGTTGTTGTTATGTCTGCTAAAAATGGACGAATTTACTGCAATACCCTGTGTCCGGTTGGCACATTACTTGGGGTTTTATCAAAATTTTCTGTCTATAAAATCAAGTTCAATGAAGATTCCTGCATCAATTGCGGCAAGTGCGCAGTAGTATGTAAATCAAGTTGTATTGATATCAAAAATAAATTTGTTGATTACAGTCGTTGCGTTGATTGTTATAATTGTCTCCAGGTATGTCCAACCTTTGGAATCTCTTACCAGCTTTCTTCCGGTATAAAAACGACGAAACCTGTTCAGTTTTCAACCGTGAAGACAAATGAATCTACTACTGATACCGGTAAGCGAACATTCATTGCTATTACTTTAGCGTACATTGCTGCAGGCCTGACATTGAATTCAAGAAAGGTTTATTCAAAAGAAAATGTTGTCGTAAAAAATCCCACGACTATTCCAAATGAAAAAAACTACCCGGTTTCTCCTCCGGGTTCGCAGAGCATTCAGCAAATGAAAGATAACTGCACTGCCTGTCATTTATGTGTAAGTGCTTGTCCAACAGGTGTTTTACAGCCATCATTTTTGCAATATGGATTTACTGGTATGATGCAACCACACATGGATTACCATACAAATTATTGTAATTTTGAATGTACTGTTTGCACTGATATTTGTCCAACGGGTGCACTTCTACCTGTTTCCGACGAGGAAAAGAAAACGCTTCAAATTGGCAAGGTTCATTTTGAAATTGATAATTGTGTTGTACACACTGAAAAAACAGCCTGCGGTTCCTGCTCCGAACACTGTCCAACGCAGGCAGTATATATGGTTCCTTACGAAGGAGCATTAACGATTCCTGAAATTGATCCGGATATCTGCGTGGGATGTGGAGCCTGTGAATACGCCTGCCCTACCCGACCGTACCGTGCTATTTACGTTGATGGTAATTCAGAACATCTTGTAGCCGAAGAACCAAAATCAGAAAAACTTGAAGATACGGATCCGGAAGAGGATTTTCCGTTTTAACCCGGATAATTCAAGAATTATTCCTGTCTCCGACTATTTTTCAAATACCTGATCCGCAAAGTTCAAAAATTGTTCCCAGTCGTAAGGGGTTAGATTATGCTTTCCGGTTCGAACGTGGTAACCGGTTTGTTCGCCCATTACCGGTGTATCGAGTGGCGGTATGGTTTCACGTTGAATTCCGTTGATACCATAAAGATGATAAACCTTCTCCGCTTGTTTTAAAGAAAGAAATTCACCCTTCGGATCAGCCCATAAATCTTTATCAGCGCTCGAAACATACAATCCCCTTGGAGCAATCATTGCAAGCAACATATGTTGGTCAAACGGCAAATCTTCTTCTTTGCCATTGTAAGCATGAAAGTTTTTTGCGAACCAATGCGGAAAACGGGTATTTATCTGTTTTACTGTTTCACCGTATTCCCTTCTGCTGAGTGCAGCACCTCCACAACCGCTCATATTTGAAACAATAATGGAAAATCGTTTGTCAGTTGCTCCGGCCCAAAGTGCCGTTTTACCGCCTCTTGAATGACCAACCAATCCGACTTTTTCTGAATCAATATCCGAATCGGTTTCAAAGTAATCCATCACAGTTCTTGCTCCATAGGCCCAACCAGCCAGAGTTCCCCATGCATATTCCGGTCTTTGACCTGCTGGTTCTATCATACCGTGAATACCATTGTCAAAACCAAGGTTGTCATTTGAATCAGGATCTATGTCTTTTACATTATAACAAGCCGCTATATATCCTCTTTTCAAAATCTTTTCTACAGGCCAAAATCCTGCCTTCACCTGTTCAATCGGGAACAAGCCTGCATCACCCCTGTTGTTTGCAAGTAAATAAACAGGCGCTGGTTTGGGAATATTCTTGGGAACAAAAATCCACAGTTTCAACACCAGTGATTCAGTTTCCCTGATAAATGTAATGTCCACTGTCTTTTTAAATGCCCGGCCTTTCAACGTATCTTTCTTTTCAATCAATTCAAAAATTACCCTATCGGGTTGACCGATCATTTTTCCAAATAATTGCATTTGCAATAAACTCAAAATCTCATCTCTTCGAAATGCTTCCCACTGCGTTGAGGTTTCAACCTGTATCCCATCGATGGAAGTGAACAAATCAGGCAGCGTGTAATCGGGCACCTTACTTTCATGATAATTAAAATCACGTGATTCTGATAATTTTTCAACCAGCTCGGTATCGGCCTGCCAGGTTTGTGAATGCAGTTTCCCAAATGAATAAAAACTACAAATTAGAATAATAAGGATGGTTAAGTTTCTCATATGTGTAAATATTATTTTTAAATATCCAGAATGCAATGCGATTAGTTGACTCGGTTTATCGGGTTTCCATCTATAAAATGCTTCACATTGTCAACAGCAATATCAATTAATCTTTTTCTGGAAGCTTTGGTGGCCCATGCGATATGCGGTGTAATCCAACAATTTTTAGCAGTTAAAAGTGGGTTATCCTTTGCGGGGGGTTCTGTTGAGAGAACATCCACACCAGCACCAGCGATTCGATCGCTATTCAGTGCATCGGCAAGCGCCTGTTCATTAATCAAATCTCCACGCCCGGTATTAATCAGATAACTACCCGGTTTCATTTGCTCAATTCTCTTTGCATTTATGAGATGATATGTTTCATCATTCAACGGGCAGTGCAATGAAAGATAATCACTCTCTGAAATCACTGTGTCCAGACTTACTACATTAAATTCAGCTTTCACCTTATCAGATGGCCGGGGTGTATACATATTGACTCTCATCCCAAAAGCTTTGCCTATTCGGGCAGTTGCTGCACCAATTTTTCCTCCACCTATAATTCCAAGTACTTTTCCTGATAACTCATACAATGGAAAATCCCAGTAACAGAAATCCACGCTTTCAGCCCATTTTCCGCTCTTAACACCTGTAGAATGTTGACAAACATGCTGTGTGAAATTCAGGATATGTGCAAAAACCATTTGTGCAACTGAAGGAGTACTGTATGCCGGAATGTTTGTAACAACAATATCTTTCTGCCTGGTTGCCTCCAAATCGATTACATTGTAACCCGTCGCTAAAACACCAATGTATTTCAATTTAGGTAATTGATCAAGAATATGTTTTGACAAATTTGTTTTATTGGTAAGGACAATATCAGCATCCATAATCCTTTCTAACGTTTGATCAGGTGGAGTACGATCATAAATTTTACAGTTTCCTAACTTATCAAGTTCTTCCCAGTTCAAATCTCCGGGATTATTTGTAAATCCATCTAAAATAACAATATTCATACTTCTGGTTATTTATAAAAAAAGTAAAATTGAAAAATGGTTGCATAAAAAGGACGGGCATTACCCGTCCTTCCTAATAGATTATATTGTTTAGAATTAGAATCTGAATGCCAGGGTTGCGATAAAACGATTTGAAACTGATTCGGTTTCTGCAAGATCAATTTCCTGTACCTGTATGGGTTGAAATAAACTTCCCGTTTCACTTCTTACATATCCAAAATCAAGCCTGAATCCACCGGAACGAAAGCCCACACCACCTGAATAAGAGATGACATCACTCAATTGGTCAGGATCCATTATATCTTCAAATGGTGTTGCATAATACGATAATCCGCCTCTGAAAAAGAAAGGGCCAAATCGCGCTTCCGCACCTCCTCTGAAATTATGAGTTGATTTATAATTAGACCCTATGTCATCATTAACAGCACGTTCATAGGCTCTATCGTCATCCAGCCTGAACTTCATGTTTGAATAATCTATAAATTCATAATCAAAGCTTATAAGCCCCATATCACTTGCTTGTAATGCAATACCTGCTGTGGCTTTTAATGGTGTTATGGCTTTAAATTCACTGATGAGAAGTTCGGTTCTGTCTTCAAAAAAATCGCCATTGGTCAATTCTGTGGTCATCTGTGAATAAAATTCAGATTCAAGATTGAAAATTGTGGGTGTATGGATTGATGCGCCAATGCGCAAAAAATCAACGGGTCTGGCAATTAACCCCGCTTTAAAATTGAATCCTGTTCCGTAGGTATTTGTTGTTGTAGAAAAATTGAAATTGTCGAAATAAATATCAGTCGGATAAGTTTGAGCAAATGCTGAACCACTGGTAGTTTCGTAATGATCAAACTCGTTTTCATAACGAAACCGTTGAATTCCCACGCTGGCTCCAATGTAAATTTTATGGTTATAATTTCCTGCAGCAGAAATTACAAATTCGCTGCGTTTTCCTGTGCTCCTGCTATCCTGGTCCAATGGTTGTCCAAATATTAAATCATTGTCATCCAACTCCGAATAATGATAAAAATCATTTGAATATTTAAAGTCTTCATAAACAGGTAAATCTTGTATTTCATCATCGGTAACATCCATAGCTCCCACGACATCTCCCGTAGCAATATCTTTATAAAAAATTGCCCCGGTTGACAATGCCATTCCTTCAAAATAATAATTACCAATATCACCTTCTGCATTCAGGGTAAATTCTTCCAGTAGTGAACCCGTTGCATTGTTTGTTGAAATAAACTGGTTCTGGTAATAATTGCTCTGCCTGCTAAAGCCTACTCCAAAATTAAAAGATACCCATCCACTTTTACCCAAATCAACATGTCCTACATATCCAACATTGTTTATATTGAAGTTATATACGAAATCAGAAGTTGTACTTCCCATATAATTGCTTTCTGTATCATTGTAATATAGTGATGGAGTTATTGATAATTCAGCGGAACGATAAACACCGAGACCTGCCGGATTCACGGAAATGGAAGAAAAGTCGCCTCCAAGGCTTCCGAAAGCACCGCCCATGCTCTGAAACCTGGCCGTACCTCCGTAACCTGACTTTGATGCCTGGAGGACATCGAAATCATTTTGTGCATGAACAGATAACATCAAAGGCAATATTATTCCTACCAGAGCTAATTTTTTCATCTCTAAAAATTTATGATTTAACAAATTTATTTCTAACGCTCTTGTAATTTCTATCTTCTGCTACTTCTGGAAGAAGAACTTCTGGAAGAAGACGAACTACTGGATGATGATCCCGAACTTCTTGATGAACTTCCGCTACTGTACGAACGGCTTGAACTACTTGATCTACTCGGTGAAGAATAGCTTCGACTACTACTACTTCCTGAATAGCTTGAAGATGAACGACTCGAGCTACTGCTACTTGGTCGTGAATACGACCTGTTGGAACTACTGCTCGGTCGTGAATACGATCTGTTAGAAGAGTTGCTGCTTGGCTTTCTGTATGTTGAAGAAGAACTTGATGAACTTCTCGGGCGAGCGTAAGAACTGGATGACCGGGATGTAGAACTTGGTCTTGAATAAGAATTACTGCTCCTGCTGTTCGAATAAGACTTTTTTGTCTGCTGGTATTTTTGTTGACCTTCACTTCTATTGTATGAGGATCTTGAGGACGTTGAAGGTCTTGTATAGGATGGAGTGGAACTCCTGTTGTTTGAACTTCGTGGACGAACGGTAGTTGACCTGTTCGAAGAACTTCCTCTTTCCGCATTTGTTGATCGACCTGATGTGGAAGTCGAAGTCCTGCGGTTGGGTGTTACTGCTGAACCATTCCTTCCATTACCATCCACCGCACGTTTCGTAGTTGCAGTGGTTGTTCGACCATCCCCATTTGAAGACGTTGTGCGTCTGCTTGAAGTTGCATTGGTAGAACCGCGATAAACACCGCTCCTTGTTCCCGGGGTAGCAGTTGAACCTGATTTTAATCCTGAACTTCTGCTTGATTGCGCATTAGTCGTTCCCATGTAATCACCTCTTGATAATCCACCTCTGGTTGAAGTAAATGCATTTCGGTTTCTATTGGAAATATAACCATGTCGCATATCCGAGTAGTCATAAAAATGATAGATAGGATTGTAATACCTTGCATAATAGCTGTCATTGTATCCATGACGATAACCAAGTCCGTAAGAACCATAATAAAACGGGCTGTAATAAGGTCGGTATCCGTATGCACTATAACCGTACCGTGGATAACCCCAACCATAACTGTAAGGACTTCCCCAGCCAAAGGAGAAACTCATACTCAATCCAGGGCTGTACCACGGATCATAACCATAATAAAATGGGTCATGATAGAATGGATCATAGTAGCTAAATGCACTGTATCCGCGATGGAATCTGCGTACCCTGGATGCATAGTGAAAATCATCATCATAATAATAATTATTGGTTACATACGTATTTCCATCTTCTTCGTAATATTCTTCCTCTATGTAATCAGGATCCTGTTCATACGACATATCTTCTTCATAATAATATGTTGTATCCTGGTAATCCTCCGGTGTTTTTGCCGAATACTCGTTTGCATAAGCATCCGGGTTTGCAGTTTCACCCTGATTTGCTTCTTTTTGGGCTAAATATTTTTGGTAATCACTCAATTCTTCTTTTTGAGCAGGCGCTACTGCTCTTTCCGTTACTGAAGATTGGTATGCAGGTTCATCGCCGGGAGTATAATAAATATCATCATAACCACTGGTTCCGGAGTGGTAAGTGGTCGCGCATGATGTTAAAAATACGCCCGCAATAATTGATAGAATAAAATTTGATTTCATAACACAGCCTCCTTTTTGTAAGAATGTCGAAATATAATATATTTTATTTACTTTGTACCGAAATTAGATAAACACTTTAAAAATATCAAATACTATACCAAAAAAGGATATGGCAAAGGAATTAACATCTCGGGGTGAAAATTATGCACAATGGTACAACGACCTGGTTATCAAAGCAGATTTGGCAGAGAATTCTGCTGTTCGGGGGTGCATGGTTATAAAACCGTATGGATACGCGATTTGGGAAAAAATGCAATCAACGCTTGATCGCATGTTTAAAGATACCGGTCACGTCAATGCATATTTTCCTTTGTTTATACCTAAATCGTTTTTTAGCCGTGAAGCTTCCCATGTTGAAGGATTCGCCAAAGAGTGTGCCGTTGTAACACACTACCGTTTAAAAAATGCACCCGATGGTAATGGTATTGTTGTTGATGAGGACGCCAGACTCGAAGAAGAACTGATTGTGAGGCCAACTTCGGAAACCATTATCTGGAACACCTATAAAAACTGGATTCAATCATATCGCGACCTTCCGTTGCTCATTAATCAGTGGGCAAATGTGGTACGATGGGAAATGCGTACCCGTTTGTTTTTACGCACGGCAGAATTTCTTTGGCAGGAAGGACACACCGCTCATGCTACAAAAAAAGAAGCTCAGGAAGAAGCACTTCGCATGCTGGATGTATATGTTGATTTTGCTGAAAATTACCTTTCCATCCCTGTAATCAAGGGTGATAAAACGGAGAACGAAAAATTTCCGGGAGCATTGAATACATACACATTTGAAGCAATGATGCAGGATGGACGGGCATTGCAGGCTGGCACATCGCATTTTCTTGGACAAAATTTTGCCAAGGCATTCGATGTTAAATTCACATCAAACGAAGGAAAAGAAGAATATGTCTGGGCTACATCATGGGGTGTGACAACGCGTATGATTGGTGCGCTGATTATGGCACATTCTGACGACAATGGATTGGTACTGCCGCCTAAAATGGCACCAACCCAGGTGGTAATTGTACCTATTTACAAGAAAATGGAACAATTGAGTCAAATTTCTGAAAAAGCCCTGAAAATAAAGGCCCAACTTGAAGCAAAAGGCATTACCGTAAAATACGATGACCGGGACACACATAAACCGGGGTGGAAATTTGCCGAATATGAATTAAAAGGATTTCCGGTGCGCGTAGCCATTGGTCCACGAGACCTCGAAAATGGCACCGTAGAAATTGCACGACGTGATACGCTTGAAAAAAAGATATTTTCAATGAACGACATTGAGGAAGTCGTTCCGGATATGCTTGATGAAATGCAAAAAACCATTTATAATAAAGCATTGAAATTCAAGAATGAAAACACATATTCGGTTGATACATGGGGTGAATTTAAAACCACGCTGGAAAAAGGCGGGTTTGTTTATGCGCACTGGGACGGAACATCTGAAACCGAAATAAAAATTAAGGAAGAAACTAAGGCTACGATCCGGTGCATTCCTTTTGATGCAATAGAAGAAGACGGAAAATGCATCTATTCAGGAAAACCCTCCAAACGAAGGGTAGTATTTGCCAGGGCCTATTGATTCAGAAAATTTGTTCTTTAAAATCCTGCTATTTCAATCTCAATGGGTTGAATCTGTATATTCTCCAGAGATTTTATGTTTAATATCTGCTGCAATTATACATTCTTTCACAGGTATATTCTTTTCAACAGGTGATTTATATATCTGATGTGTATAAAAAGAAATCTTTACCTGATTATTCAAATGATAATCTTCCTGATTAAAACCGATTTTTTTCTTGAATGCCAGGATTCACGTAAGATTTTATTTCCGAAATATTTACTTTGGCTTCTGGTACATCACAGGTTTTCATAAATAAAATCCGTCATCCGTTTAAATAAATGCATGGTAGTATTCCCTCCGTAAATCCCATGATTTTTGTTAGGATACAATTGCATGTCAAACTGTTTGTCTGCCTGAACAAGCTCTTCTACCATCTCAATCGTATTTTGCATATGTACGTTATCATCGCCCATGCCATGCACAATCATCAATTTCCCCGTAAGCTTATCGGCGTGATTGATGGGGGAATTATCATCATATCCTTCGGGGTTTTCCTGTGGTGTTCGCATAAATCTTTCTGTGTAAATCGTATCATAAAACCTCCAGTTTGTAACAGGAGCCACTGATATACCCATTTTAAACACACCATTCCCCCTGGTCATGCAAAGCAGACTCATAAAACCACCATAACTCCAGCCAAATATTCCAATCCGCTCTTCGTCAATATATGGCAATGCTCCAAAATACGTTGCAGATGCAACCTGATCCTCGGTTTCAAGTTTACCGAGTTGCATATATGTAGCTTTCTTAAAAGCTTCTCCCCTTCCATCTGTTCCCCTGTTATCAACGCATACAATAACGTAACCCTTTTGGGCAAGCATCTGATACCAGGCATGTCGTGATACATATTCATCAACTACATCCTGCGATTCAGGCCCGCCATAAACAAACATAAACAAAGGGTATTCTTGATCCGGGCTGAAATCCGGAGGCTTGATCATCCATGCATTTAACTCAACGCCATTTACAGGTACTGTTATGAACTCTTTTTTACTAAAGCCATGTTTTTTCATTTGTTGCTGAACACCTGAATTGTCTTCAAGTACCCTTATCAGCTTTCCATTATTGTTGTGCAACGTTATTCTTTTTGGGGTATTGGCATTTGAGTATTCATTGATAAAATATTTATACCCCGAACTAAATTGTGCATCATTGGTTCCCCGGTTTTCGGATATACGCCGTTTGCCTTTCCCTGAAAGTTTAATGTTATAAACGTCGGTTTGAATAGCGGAAGGTTCATGAGAGCGGTAATAAACCGTTTCTGAATGATGATCATAACCAATGAATTCCGCGATGTCAAAATCACCTGAAGTAATGGGGTGGAGCTCATTTCCATTGATATCATGCAGATATAGGTGCATATAACCGCTCTTTTCGCTCATAACAATAAAATGCCCACCATCATTGGTGAAAGTGATGAAATGATCATTCACCTCGGAAATGTATTTTTCATCTTCTTCCTGATAAACAACCGATGAATTTCCTGTTTGTGCATCTGATAGAAGCACTTCAATGTGATTTTGAAGTCTGTTCAACCTCAAAATCGATAAAACATCGTTGTTGAAAGTCCATTTGATTCGGGGTATATACTGATCTTCCACCGGTCCGATATCCATGTTCACAGTTTTTTTATTATCAATATGATATACTTTAATATCTACTATGGAATTTTCCTCACCAGCTTTGGGATATTTAAAGCTGTACCATTCAGGGTATAAATCACCGTAGATGGTCATATTGAACTCTTTCACCCGTCGTTCGTCAAATCGGTAAAAAGCAACGCGGTCGCTTGATGGAGACCAGTGAAATCCTTTTGAAAAAGAAAATTCTTCTTCATAAACCCAGTCGGGAGCACCGTTGATAATTTCATTCCGGGAACCATCATAGGTAATTTGTATTTCTTCACCTGATTCCAAATCAACATAAAACAAATTATTTTCTCTTACAAAAGCTACTTTTTTACCGTCAGGTGAAAATTCTGCCAACTGCTGACTACCTAAATCTGACAACGCGGAGATGGTATTCTCTGCTATATCGTATATGTAATAATCAGCGCTGAATGAATGCCTGTAAATACTTTGCTTGTTGGTAGTTAGAAGTATTTTTGTTTCTTCCTGATTAAACGCATAATCAGAAAATGAATGTATTTCCCGGTCATCAATATCCCGGATATCAAAAACAAAATCAATAAATTGTCCGGATTTGTAGCTGTATTTTCCAATGGCCATATTGCCTTCAAGCATCGTAAAATGCTCCCCGTCATTCATTGACCTGATGCCATAAACAGAACGCTGGTAAAAACTATATTTTCCAAAAATATCTTCAAGCGATATTTCTTCATAACCCGCAGCATATAATGTCTTAAAACACGCGATTACTGCAATAACAACAAAAATTCTAATCCTGTATACCATATCAAAAACACATTAATAAATAAACAACACAATATTATTCATAAAACCTATAAACAATTATGAGTCCGGTCTAAAAAGCCACTTTACCCCTAAATCCCCTAAAGGGGACTTC
>CAZAMT010000049.1:0-18416 GCA_964486145.1 uncultured Bacteroidales bacterium | reverse complement strand
AAAAAAAAGCAAAAAAGTAAATAGCCTGATTCAGGTTTTAGCCTTATTAATTAACTTCGTTGAACTCCCCGAAAAAATATCGGGGCAGGCAATCCTTACCTGATAAATCGGGCTAATGCAGCCTTTGTCGGCACAAGCTCTGCTCTGCTGTATCATAAATTAAAATTATAACTTATGAATAGGGCAGGTTAGAGTTTTTAAATATAATTATCTTTGCATAATTTTTAAAAAATTATTCATTTGATATG
Organism: uncultured Bacteroidales bacterium; assembly: GCA_964486145.1. Taxonomy (GTDB): domain Bacteria; phylum Bacteroidota; class Bacteroidia; order Bacteroidales; family JAAAOM01; genus CAZAMT01. The sequence goes on along the minus strand of CAZAMT010000049.1, from coordinate 18,168 downwards.
ATAAAAATAACATTTCCGGACAATAACGTAAAGGAATTTCAGGAAGGGGTAACCGGCCGGGAAATAGCCGAAAGCATCAGTCCGAGGCTTGCAAAGGAAGTAGTTAGTATTAGCGTTAACGGTGAAATCAGAGATCTTACACGTCCATTGTATGAAGATGCCTCCATTGTGCTGCATAAGTTTGATGATCCGGAAGGCAAACATGCATTTTGGCATTCATCAGCGCATTTAATGGCAGAAGCCATTGAACAATTGTATCCGGGAACCAAATTTGGAATTGGCCCCAGCATTGAAAACGGATTTTATTACGATGTAGACCCATCAAATGGTAAAGTATTGACGGATGCTGATTTACCGGAGATAGAAGCCAAAATGAAAGAACTGGCCAGGGAAAAGTTACCTTACGAACGCAAAGAAGTAAGTAAAAAAGAAGCTGTGGATTACTTTTCAAGAAAAGGCGATGAATATAAACTGGAGCTTATTCATGAACTTGAAGATGGCACCATCAGTTTTTATTCGCAGGGAAGTTTCACCGATTTATGTCGCGGTCCCCACCTGCCCAATACCGAAAAAATTAAAGCAATAAAACTTCTGAGTGTTGCAGGTGCATACTGGCGTGGCGATGAAAACCGCAAGCAGTTAACAAGAATATACGGAATCACTTTTCCAAAACAAAAAATGCTTGATGAATACCTGGAAATGCTCGAACAGGCTAAAGAAAGGGATCACCGTAAAATTGGAAAAGAACTGGAATTATTTACATTCTCTCAGCGCGTTGGACAGGGATTGCCCTTATGGCTGCCCAAAGGTGCGATGTTGCGTGAACGACTGGAAAACTTTTTAAAGAAAGTACAGATACGATACGGCTATGAGCCAATTATAACGCCACACATCGGTCAAAAAGAATTGTATGTTACTTCAGGACATTATGAAAAATACGGGAAAGATTCGTTCAAGCCTATTCAAACACCTGCTGAAGGAGAGGAATTTTTGCTGAAACCCATGAATTGCCCGCACCATTGTGAAATTTACAAAAGCAAACCACGATCATACAAGGATTTGCCCATCAGATACGCAGAATTTGGCACAGTATACAGATATGAACAAAGCGGGGAGTTGCACGGTTTAACCAGAGTAAGAGGTTTTACACAGGATGATGCACATATTTTTTGTACACCCGAACAACTGAAAAGTGAATTCATAAAGGTCATTGACATCATTTTTTATATATTCAAGGTATTGGATTTTAGTGATTTTATTGCTCAGATTTCGTTGCGGGATCCGGAAGATAAAGAAAAATATATCGGAAGCGATGAAAACTGGGATAAAGCAGAGCAGGCCATTATTGAAGCTGCAAAAGAAAAAGGGTTGAAAACAACCATTGAGTATGGTGAAGCGGCATTTTACGGACCCAAGCTCGATTTTATGGTTAAGGATGCTATTGGACGTAAATGGCAACTGGGAACAATTCAAGTTGATTACAATCTGCCTGATCGATTTGAACTGGAGTACATTGGAAACGATGACAGCCGTCACAGGCCGGTCATGATACACCGTGCACCCTTTGGTTCGATGGAGCGCTTCGTGGCTGTTTTAATTGAACACACAGGTGGAAAATTCCCGCTATGGCTAACACCGGAGCAGACTGTTGTTCTCCCGATAAGCGAAAAGTACAATGAATATGCTGAAAAAGTTTTGAAATATCTAAATAATTCCGATATTCGCACTTTGATAGATGACCGGAATGAAAAGGTAGGTAAAAAGATAAGAGACAACGAGTTAAAGCGAATACCCTACCTGCTCATTGTGGGAGAAAAAGAAATGCAAAACGAATCAGTTTCAGTGCGCCGACAGGGTGAAGGAGATAAAGGAGCAATGAAACTTGAAGCGTTTGTGTCATTTATAAAAGAAGAAGTTAATCAAGAGTTAAATAATTTGAGTATTAATTAAAGTAAGGAGGATTTACCTATAGCTACCAGAAAAAGTTTTCGGAAAAAGGAGGAACAGCCACAACACAGGGTTAACAGGCAAATACGTGCCAAGACGGTACGTGTTGTTGGAGAAAACGTTGAACAGGCAATCATGTCGACTGAAGAAGCGTTAAAACTTGCTGATGAAATGGATCTTGATTTAGTTGAAATTTCACCAAGTGCTGATCCACCGGTTTGTAAAGTTACTGATTATCAGAAATTTCTTTACAAACAAAAAAAGAAACAAAAGGAAATGAAGGCCAAAACCCAAAAAACCGTTGTCAAAGAAATTCGGTTTGGACCAAACACTGATGACCATGATTATAATTTTAAATTGAATCATGCGAAAAAATTCCTTGAAGATAATGCCAAGGTAAAAGCGTTCGTGTTTTTTAAAGGCCGTTCAATCATTTACAAAGAGCAAGGTGAAATCTTATTACTGAAGTTTGCTCAGGACCTTGAAGAACTTGGTAAAGTTGAACAGCTTCCAAAATTGGAAGGGAAAAGAATGACCATGTTCATTTCACCCAAATCAGGTAAAAAATAAATTAATTCATAAAGTTGATTCGTAATGCCAAAGATGAAAACAAATGCCGGTGCAAAAAAAAGATATTCACTCACCGGTACAGGGAAAATTAAACGCAAGCATGCTTTCAAAAGCCATATTTTAACAAAGAAAGCAAAGAAGAGGAAAAGAAACCTTGGTTATTTTACAACGGTTCATAAAACCGATGAAGCCAACGCCAAGTTTTTGCTTGCAATGAAATAAACCAACAACAGAGGTTTACAATGAATGTTTTTAACCAGAGTGGTAGCATGAAAGATTCCTTAAGGAACGCTTGCACTCAAAAAATTAGAATTTATGCCAAGAGCAGTTAATGTCGTAGCAGCACGACAAAAAAGAAAAAAAGTTTTAAAACAAACCAAAGGTTATTTTGGTAGACGAAAGAATGTTTGGACAGTAGCAAAAAATGCTCACGAAAAAGGCCTTCTGTACGCTTACCGCGACAGAAAAACCAAAAAACGAAATTTCCGATCCCTTTGGATTCAGCGTATCAACGCCGGTGTAAGAATGCACGGAATGTCATATTCTGAATTTATGGGAAAACTTTCAAAAGCGGGAATCGAACTAAACCGTAAAGTCCTGGCTGATTTAGCCATGAATAATCCCGAAGCTTTTGAAGCCATTGTAAAAAAAGTAAAATAAGAAATTTATAAATTCAACAGGAAGGGGCTGCATGCCCCTTTTTTTATTCCATCACCTGAAAAGTGCTTTATAACATTTCAAAATATAAAGAAATATTTCTTTATTAAAATATTTTCATGTATTTTTGTATTGGTAAATGAAAACTTTTACAATGGTTGAACACAACATCCATAAAACAAATGGAAACAAAAAAATACCAGAACCTACACTGAAAAGGCTTCCACTTTACCTTCATTATCTCAAAGGAATAATGAACAAAGGACAAATGAATATTTCCGCTCCGGTAATAGGAAACGATCTGCGTTGTGATCCAACCCAGGTTGTAAAAGACCTTTCTGTGACCGGAATTAAAGGAAAGCCCAGGGTAGGGTATAACATATACGAACTTATTCAGAACATAGAAACATACCTTGGATTCAATAAGAACAACGATGCATTTTTAATTGGCGCCGGAAACCTTGGAACAGCATTATTGTCGTACGAGCAACTGCAAGGATTTGGAATAAACATCATTGCAGCATTCGACAATGATCCTTCAAAAGTCGGACAACAACAAGGGCACATCAATGTATTGCACATATCCAAACTTCAGGATCTTGTAACACGCCTGCACGTTCATATAGCCATCCTCACGCTGCCCGGGGATGTAGCACAGGATATTGCTGAAAAACTTGTGAAATGGGGAATTAAGGCCATCTGGAATTTTACTCCGGTTTACCTGAAACTACCACAACACATCATTGTCCAGCATACATCCATGTATGCAAATGTTGCGGTATTGTTGAAAAAACTGCATCATGCAGAAAACACGTACATTGAGTAATTCTCACAAATAATTAATTTTTAAAAAAGCAGAAACATGAAAAATTTAATTTTGAGTTTATTAAAGAATTTTTTCTTTATTTTGAAAACGAAAAAAACCCAGACGGAAGCATTGGCAAACAAAGATTATGATCAGGACGAAAATACATTGTACAACGAGTATGTGCATTATTATCAGCAGGCAACACGCTGGCAATCTGTCGTGCAAGAATAAAGCCCGTCAAATTCACAGTTGTGTATCTACTGTTTCGTTTTGGTGGATTGGATTTATTTTTTGATTTTTTTGATCCATCCGAGTACCTTTGTCAATTTTCAAATTAAAATATGTCGGACAAAATACCTAAATGGGATTCTATCCGAATCTTGATGATTGGAACACACATTAAATAAACGAAGATTATGAAAATTGCATTATTGGGCTATGGTAAGATGGGTAAACAAATTGAAAAAATCGCATTGACCCGTAACCATACCGTACCTATAAAAATTGACATTGACAATCAGGATGAAAAAACAGCCGATAATCTGAAATCAGCAGATGTTGCCATTGATTTTTCCACTCCTGACAGCGCTTATGACAATATTAAAACATGTTTCGAAGCAAACTTACCAGTAGTATGCGGCACAACCGGGTGGCTTGACAAAAAGCAGGAAGTAGAAAAACTGGTCAATGAGAAAAATCAGTCATTTTTTTGGTCTTCCAATTTTAGTCTGGGTGTCAATATATTTTTTATGGTCAATGAATACCTCGCGAAAATCATGAATCAGAACCCTGCTTACGACATCTCAATTGAAGAAACCCATCATACCGCAAAGCTCGATGCACCGAGCGGTACAGCCATTACCCTTGCCGAAAAAATCCTTCGCCAAATGGAAAGAAAAAACTCCTGGGAGCTAGATGGTACCGGTAAAAATACAATAAATATCTCCGCCTTACGGAAAGATGATGTACCCGGAATTCATAAAGTTACGTATGATTCAGAGGTTGATTACATTGAATTTGTCCATTCAGCCAAAAGCAGAAAAGGTTTTGCCATGGGAGCAGTGCTTGCAGCAGAATTCATAAAGGACAAAAAGGGTGTGTTTTCCATGAATGATATTCTGAAACTTGAATGAATCTTAAAACCAGGATAAATAATACGCTCGACAAGAAGTTTATTAAATTTTTAATCGTTGGTACCATCTATAATGTATGGGCAACCTGGATGGGAGAACCTTTTCTTTTCTTCGGTAACTTTATTATTCTTGATGCTATTTTCACCAAGGTAGTGCATTGGAATTTTTGGCGAAAAAAAAATCCGGGAACAAAGCAACGTTTTCTCATCAATGAATGGCTGGATGCAATCATTTTTGCAGTTGTTGCCGCGATATTCATTCGCATATTTCTCGTTGAAGCATATACGATTCCATCACCATCAATGGAAAAGACACTGCTCACAGGTGATTACATTTTTGTAAGTAAATTGCATTATGGACCTAAATTGCCAAATACCCCTCTCTCCTTCCCTTTCACGCACCACACCATACCTTTCTTCAATAAAAAATCATATGTCAAATGGTTGGAAATGCCCTACAAGCGGTTGAGCGGATTCAGTAAGATTAAAAGAGGCGATGTGATTGTATTCAATTATCCGGACGGAGATACGGTTTCAACAGTTTTCCAGTCGGAAGCAAGCTATTACCAGTTGATACGGTTGTTTGGTCGCAAGGAAGTGCGCAGTAATAAAAACGAATACGGTGAAATCATTTACCGACCTGTAGACAAGCGTGAAAATTTTATTAAGCGGTGCATGGGTCTTCCCGGTGATACATTATCCATTGAAAACGGTATCGTAAAAGTGAACAATAAAAAAGAACCCTTTCCTCCGGGCGGTCAGTTTAATTATTACATAAAAACCGATGGTTCTGAATTTCCGGATAAAGCTCTTAAAGATTTTGATATCACTTTGAAACAGGAATACTTTAACCCGTCAACCCGAACATACAACATACCTCTCACGCGCGAGGCAGCTTCTAACATACAACAATTGGAGTTCATCCGGGGATTTCGTAAGGCCGATAACAGGGACGCAGCATTTTCAAATTCAACCATTTTCCCTCATCATAAAAATTTCCTTTGGACTGAAGATCATTTTGGCCCCCTGTATGTTCCCAGAAAAGGAGATGTTGTTGTTTTAAATAAAGAAAACTTACCTCTGTATGAACGGATTATCACAGCTTTTGAAGGTAACAAAGTCAAAACAGCAGGTAACACAGTGTTGATAAACAACAAATCCTGCCTGACATACCAATTTAAAATGAATTATTATTTTATGATTGGTGACAACCGACACAACTCGTCAGATTCGCGATATTGGGGCTTTGTACCCGAAGACCACATTGTAGGAAAGGCATTTTTCATCTGGTTATCAATTGATCACAGTGTTTCCGGAAGTAAGAGAATCAGGTGGAACCGTGTTTTTAATAAAATTGAATGAACACCACTAAATGCCAGTGTTTCCATATTTTTAATCAAAACAGATAATTATTTAAGTTTTTTTAACACATTTGCATTCTGATTTTATCAAAATTATCGTTTAATTCAAACCTTCTGAAAATAATTTCAGTTGAATTCGTCTCAATAAATATTAAGAGTTATAAGAAATGATTGGATTATTAAAAAACAAATATGTGAAGTTTGCTGTTGCAGCAATTTTATATGTTCTTTTTGTTATCTGGCTTGAAAATTACTGGTTTCTGTTCGGGCTGATTGTCATATTTGATATTTACGTTACACAAAAAGTAAACTGGACGCCATGGAAAAAGCGCGAAGGGAAAAATAGTGCCCTGGTTGAATGGATTGACGCCTTAATATTTGCAATTGTTGCTGTTACACTGATCAACATTTTTCTGTTTCAGAATTATAAAATACCTACCGGGTCGATGGAAAAATCTTTGTTGATTGGAGACCATTTGTATGTATCTAAAGTGGCTTACGGACCCAGGATCCCAAATACACCGTTATCTTTTCCTTTTGCCCAGCATACCATGCCATTGATTGGAACCAAATCATACCTTGAATGGATTAAACTCCCGTATCGGCGGTTGGCCGGATTCTCAAAAATTAAACGTAACGATGTGGTTGTATTTAATTTCCCTGCCGGTGATACTGTTGTCCTGCAGCAACAAACACAGGATTATTACGGAATTCTCATTGACAATGCTGAACAATTTAAAATGCTTGACCGGCAAAATAATCGAAAAATCAGACATCAGGAAGTGTACATCGGAATGGCCAGGGATTACATATGGGAAAATTACGATGTTGTTGTGCGACCGGTTGACCGCAGAGATAATTATATCAAGCGATGCATCGCCATCCATGGTGATACAATGGAAATAAAAAACAGACAGTTATACATCAATGGAAAACCTGCAGAAGACAATAGCAAATTACAATTTCAGTACCGGGTAAAAACCAATGGCCAGCCATTTAACCCAAAAGCACTTGAAAGACTGGGCATTGCAAGCAACGATGTTAAAGGACGATCGGGATCAAATTACATGCTGTTGTTAACTGATGAAAACGTTGAGAAAATAAAAACTTTTAATAATGTTATCAGTGTAGAGGCCATTCAGTTGCCTGAAAATACTTTTTCAAACCGTGTTTTCCCCCATGATCCAAGATATTCATGGAATCAGGATAATTTCGGTCCGCTGTATATCCCGGAAAAAGGAGTTACCGTTGAATTAACTCCTGAAAACCTGCCATTGTACAAAAGGATTATTGAATCGTATGAACAAAATGAATTGGTAATAAAAGACAATCAGATTTACATTAATGGTGAACTGGCTACCTCATATACATTTAAGATGAACTATTATTTTATGATGGGAGATAACCGGCATGACTCACTCGACTCCAGATTCTGGGGATTTGTACCGGAGGATCACATCGTTGGAGAACCTAAATTTATTTGGTTATCGCTGGATGCTGATAAAAAGTTCCTCTCGAAAATCCGGTTAAAGCGAATGTTTATGGGAATTAATTAAAGTGATTACATGTATAAGTGGGTTACCTCAATTGGCCTGTTCCTTTCATCTAACCACTATCTCCTTTCAGCCGGATCGCCAGGCGGGAACAAAAAAATCTAATTGAAGATACAAAATTAATCAGCAAAAATTGTTCAACAAATAACAAATATTGTTCAACTCAAAAATCAGGAATGTAATTTTGCCTGATTCTTCTCACGATAAGCCAAAGGGGTCAATCCCTTTATTTTTTTAAAAACCCGGTTGAAATAAGAAATATTATTAAAGCCGCATTCAAAGGCAATTTCCGAAATTGACTTATCGGAACTAATCATTTTCTTACATGCAAATCCAATTCTTATTTCATTTAACGCATAGGAAAATGTTTTGGATGTTGATTTTTTAAAATACCTGCAAAACGCGCTTACATTCATATTTGCCCGGCTGGCAGCCTCTTCCAGCTTTAAATCCCTTTGAAAATTGGTAATCATGAAATGAAACAGATCACTCATTTTTTCCTGGTTTGCATATTTTGATGCCTCGGTAAATCCTTTGCTCGAAAGAAGTTCGTAATCCTTGGCCTCGCTCATCATGCAAAGCATTTCAACCATCAGCAACAGTTTCCTCCAGTTTTGTTCCTCCGAAATCTGAATAATTTTCTCCCCGATTTTTGTTGCATCCCTACCTATGAAACGGATACCATGAGCAGCCTTAACAAATAAATTCCGGATATTGCTCATTTCGGGTAACTTCAAAAATTTTTCTCCCAGAAAATATTCATCAAACTGTATTAAAACAACTTTTGCCGATAAGTCTTCTATTCCTTCAAAATACCGGTCATCGCTGTGCCAGTAATGTGGAATATGCGGCCCAACCAGCACTAAATCTCCATTGCTAAACCGCCGGATACTATCGCCAACAAAACGTGTCCCGTTGTTTTCGATATTATATAGTATTTCATACTCTTTATGATAATGAAACTTATTGTAAGTATGCGGTACTTCGGCGTATCGCACCAAAAAAGAGTTCTCTGACGATTGGCTGTATTTTCTAAAATAAATGGGCTTCATGGCACTATATTAAACAATAACCGGAAATAAATATCCATCAAAGCAAATATAGTGCAAATACCAGCAAAATCCATTCAATTAATCCCATTTTCTTTCTCCTATATTTGTCTCGTATAATAACATAACTAACAGCAGGTAAAACTAAATTGAAACGTATGAATTTCTTATTTTGTCTTTCACTTAAACTGTTTTATTCTTCACCTGTGTTCCGTGTTTCGAAGTTTATGGCTCTCCGGTTTTGGTTACTAAAAAAGAAATCACTGAATGAATATAAATGACAAACCTGATTACATTTGACTACCTGGCAATTCTCATATATCTGCTTTTGATGGCAGGTATCGGAGTCTTTTTTAAATGGTATGTAAAAGATATCAATGCTTATATAAAAGGTTCCAACACCATTCCGTGGATTGCGGCCGGAATAAGCAATTTTATGGCGCTGTTCAGCACTTTTGTATTTGTGGCCTATGCCGGCATTGCTTATGAACATGGAATGGTTGCCGTAACTGTTTTTTCGAGTACCATTCCGGCATGTATTATCGGGGCAATGATTTTTGCCAAACGCTGGCGAAGAGCCGGTGTTTCATCTCCTGTTGAATATTTGGAAACCCGGTTTAATTTGTCAGTCAGGCAAACTGTTAGTTGGGTAGGATTGATCATTACTATCCTCGATAATATGGTACGATTATATGCCATCGGCCTTTTTCTTACAGCAGTAACGCCCTTGTCACTTCCGCTCACTTTAATTATATCATCGGTAATTGTCATTTTTTTTACACTATATGGTGGAATCTGGGCAGTATCCATAATGGGAACAATCCAGTTTGTGATACTGATATTTACTTCAATTATCCTGTTGTGGCTATCCCTTGATGTAGTTGATGGATTAAATGAACTTACTCAAAAAATACCGGATCATTTTAATTGGTTCAACGGCCCCAAAGGTCATTTTTTCTGGCTTGGTGTTTATTATGTGATGATTGTTATCAAATACAACAGCAACTGGATTTTTATACAAAGGTTTTACATTGTAAAGGATGAAAAATCGGCACAAAAAGTTGGTTTTTTAACTGCCGGATTGTTCCTTGTTTTTCCTATCATTTTTATGATACCCCCCATTGTGAGCGCTGTTTTGTTTCCTGATCTTCCCGATAAGGAAATGGCGTACGTGGCTATTGCTAACCGGCTACTTCCCCCGGGTTTGATGGGTGTAATGATTGCCTCTATGTTTTCCGCCACCATGTCGTCGCTCAACTCAGAATACAATGTGATTGCCTCTGTACTTTCCAATGATGTATATAAGCGGCTTATCAATAATAATGCTACCGACAGGCAAATGCTTATGGTAGCAAAGCTTTCCACAATATTTGTCGGGTTGATTATTCTGATTGGCGGATTGTTTATTAAAGATTTCGGTGGCGCTTTTGAAGCCAATAAATTGTTTACAGGAATATTTGCCATTCCCGTAGGCATACCGCTTATTTTTGGAATAATTGCAAGAAAAGCGTCACCCAACGGAGCCATGCTTACTGTAATTCTTGGTGCCGTTGCCGGAATCATTCTAAACAGTTTTCCTTCTGTTTTTTCATGGGAGATGGCAACCCTGATCGAGACGTTGTTTTGTATTGCAATTTATTACAGTTCTTCTTTGCAAAAATTTAAAAATCAGGCTTACCTGGCCAGAGTCTCCCGGCTGTTTGAAAGACTAAATGAAAAAATTACCGACATCCCAAAAATCGATGTCCGGTTTCAACGCGCACTTTCCATTTTATATATCACTTCTCTTGTAACTGCCGGGTTGCTGTTTATATCGATGGGGATGCCCGCCATAAATGAATTAAGTGGTGCATTGGCGGTTACATCCGGATTGGTTTGCTTTTTTATAGCTGCTGTAATATGGTTGTTTTCCAGGAAACATTCAAAAGAACTAAAGAAATAAATTAAGATATGTCCGTTAATTTTATTCATAAAAATTTTTATTTGAAGAGACCTCTTGCAGAAGAACTTTATCATTCTTATGCAAAGAAATTACCTCTGGTCGATTTCCATAATCATCTGAATCCGGAAGACCTGGCAACAAACAAAAAATTCGCAAATCTGGCTGAAGCCTGGCTGATACACGACCCGTACAAGCACCGGGCCATGCGAATTTGCGGTGTTCCCGAAAACGGAATTACCGGAAATGCTTCTGAAAAAGAAAAGTTTATGAACTGGGCAGCCACGGTTCCAAAAACATTGGGAAATCCGTTGTTTTTATGGAATGCACTGGAACTAAAACGTGTATTTGGTATCGATGAATTTCTTTCTGAAAAAAATGCCGGACAAATTTGGGAGCAATGCAATATCCAACTAGAACAAGAGGGTTTCGGAGCTGCAGATATTCTCAAAAAATTTAATACCGAAATCCTTTGCACTTCAGATGATTTACTTGATGATCTATCGGTTCACCAAAAGGCAACAGCAGAACAGCAAATACAGGTTTATCCTTCGTTGCGCGGCGATTCGGCAGTTAATATCGAACAGCCGGGATTTAAAAACTGGCTGGAGAAACTCGAAAAAATAACAGCGCAACAAATAAAAACACTTGATGATTTCAAATCGGCAATCACACTACAACTCGATAAGTTTTCCGAAGCCGGTTGCAGGTTGGCCGATCATTCGCTTGACGGAGGTTTTCAATTTGAAAAATCCACAGAAGCTGATGCTGCCAAAATATTCAAAAACCTCATAAACGGCAACATCCCAGACAAAAAAGAACTTGCCGGGTATAAAAACTTCATGTTACATTTTCTGGGAACCAGATATTCGCATCGTGGCTGGACCCTTCAATTGCACATCGGCGCACAGCGTTTTACCAGTTCGAGGTTGCGAAAACTTGCCGGCCCTGCAGGTGGTTATGCCACTATGGGCAATACATGCAACATTGCGGGTTTGTGTTCCTTTTTGGATGAACTGGAAAAGAAAGAAAGCCTGCCAAAAATTATCCTTTATACACTGAATCCATCCGATAATGAAGCTTTTGCAACTTTAACAGGATCATATTCAGAAGATGGTGTTCCGGGAAAAATCCAGTTTGGCCCGGGCTGGTGGTACAACGACCAGCACGAGGGAATCAGGCAACACTTAACCACTCTTTCCAGCTACGGACTTTTGAGCCGGTTTATCGGCATGACGACCGACAGCCGCAGCGTTTTCTCTTTTTCAAGACATGAATATTTCCGCAGAATATTATGCAATCTGTTGGCCGGATGGGTTGACAGTGGAAATTTGCCAAACGATACAGACTTGCTATCAAATCTGATAAAAGATATATGTTATAACAACAGTAAAAACAGGTTTAAGGACATTTGAAAAACCAATCAAAAAAAATGAAGAAAAAATTACAAAACAAAGTTGCAGTAATCACAGGAGCCGGAGGAACGCTTTGTTCGGAAATGGCAAAAAGTCTTGCTCAACAAGGGGCAAAGGTTGCATTACTTGGAAGAAGTTTGGATAAGCTTCAAAAAGTGGAGAAAGAAATAATCCAAAACGGAGGCCAGGCCATTTCGGTTAGTACAGATGTAACAAACCAGGAACAGGTTGAAACAGCACGGATAAAAATTAATGAAGCTTTCGGAACATGTGATATTCTGGTAAACGGCGCCGGTGGAAATCAACCAGACGCTGTTACCACCATCAGCGAATTCAGTGATGAAGAGCTGAATCATGTGGAAGGGGTGCGGGGTTTTTTCAACCTGAGCATGGACAAATTCAGCGATGTGGTTGAAACCAATACGATGGGAACGGTTATACCCTGTTTTGTTTTTGGAGAAGATATGGCCAGAAAGAAAAAAGGGAACATTGTCAATATCGCTTCCATGAACAGTTACCGGCCTTTGTCACGGGTAGGCGCTTATGGTATGGCCAAAGCCGGGATTATGAATTTTACCCAGTGGCTGGCGGTTTACCTGGCGCCTGCAGGCATAAGGGTAAATGCAATTGCACCCGGTTTTTTCCTGAACGACAGAAGCACAAAATTACTTACCACACCCGATGGTGGCTTTACCGACAGAGGTGAAAGTATCATCCGTCAAACTCCGTTAAAGAAATTTGGCGAAGCGAATGAACTGCTTGGCGCACTCAACTTTCTGACGGATAATGAAGCTTCAGGTTTTGTAACCGGTGTTACATTGCCGGTTGATGGTGGTTTTTTAGCAGAATCAGGGATTTGAAGGCGAAGAAAGATGGTAAGGAAAGCCGGAAGAGGCCTGTCTGCCAACGGGCAGAGTAGCTCGAGATAAGATTAATAAAACTTTTTGGAATGTGAACTAAATTAAATTCTTTATGAACAGATATATCATTCTTCTTCTGGGGGTAATGCTGATTTCACCCGGAATTTTCGCCCAAAAAAACAGCATCGTTTCCTTTTCAAAAATCGGTGATATAAAACCGCGTAACGCAAATGAAATTCAAGCCTCCAACTGGAACATAGGCGCTGAAACCATGGATCGCGATTACACCATTTACGAAAACTGGAAGGAATACCTCGCGCCATTGGGGATAAAAAAAGCCCGGTTGCAGTCGGGATGGGCAAGGACAGAGATTAAACCCGGCGTGTACAATTTTGCGTGGCTCGACAGCATTGTATTCGACATTGCCGCGCAGGATGTGGAACCCTGGATGAACATCAGCTACGGGAATCCCGTCTACGCCAAAGGCGGCGGAATCAGGCTGGGCGCCGATATGCCCAAAGCGCCGGAAACCATCGATGCGTATGTGCAGTTTGCCGAACAACTGGTGGGCCGATATAAAGAGATTATCGATGAATGGGAAATCTGGAACGAAGGGGTGCGCAAAACCAATACAATGGACGACTACCTCGATATTTTTATCCCAACCGCCGAAGCTATTCGCGCTCTGCAGCCCGAAGCAAAGATTCTGGGACTTGCAACGGCAGGCATTCACCCGGAGCAGTCGGAAGAGTTTTGCCGCAAACTAAGCGAACGCGGAAAACTGCACCTGGTGGACGAGATCACCTACCATCCGTACAGTAAAAATCCCGATGCCGTGTACGACGAAGTGGCACAGCTCCGGGCCAATATCGGGAAATATTCCAACCGGATAAAAATCCGCCAGGGCGAAAACGGGGCGCCCTCCGAATTCAGGAAAACCAAAGCGCTGAGCAACTACGAATGGTCGGAATTGTCGCAGGCAAAATGGGCATTACGCCGCCTGCTGGGCGATCTGGGGCGTGACATCGAATCGTCCTACTTCGCCATTATGGACATGAATTACCCCGACGAAATCAACCGAAAAGGACTGCTCCATGCCACCGAAGACCAGAAAGTGGGGCATGTAAAACCGGCGTATTACGCTGTTCAGCATCTCACTTCGGTTTTCGACAACACGTTGGAAAGAATTCCGAATTATGCTTTTGAAGCAGATAATTCTAAATCATTGTCATTGTTTGCCTGGCAAAACAAATACACCAAAAACCAGGTCATTACCATCTGGTTCGACGGTAAAATTCCTTCGGATTCCAATGAAATGACTGAAATTGATTTTATCTTTTATGTAGGTGATTTCAAACATCCGGTGTACGTCGATTTACGCACCGGCGAAGTTTTTGAAATCCCGAAAAAACAATGGAGCAAAAGCGGCACAGTTTACGAATTTAAGAATATTCCGGTTTATGATGTACCGGTTTTGATAACAGACAAATCAAACATTTTAATAAAATAAAAATGAGAACAACAATTATTGCATTTTTGCTGTCATTTACTATTTATGGGCACAGCCAGGAAAAAATTTCATTTCAAAAAATTGGCGAGATACAACCGCGACATGCAAAAGATATTTCGGCATCACCCTGGTCGGTAGGCGCTGAAACCATGGATCGTGACTTTATTGTTTATAAAAACTTTCGTGAATACCTTGGTCCCCTGGGTGTTAAAAAAGCCCGCATTCAATCGGGCTGGGCCAAAACCGAAAAAAAGAAAGGGGTTTACGACTGGCAATGGTTGGATGAAATTATACCCGACATGGTGGCTCAGGGAGTAACCCCGTGGGTAAATATTTCTTACGGCAATGCACTTTATGCAGATGGCGGCGGACTTGGTTTATATGCCAAAAAAATTTTACCTACCTCGCCGGAGGCTTTAAAAGGATGGAAAAACTATGTGAAAGCCCTCGTAACCCGTTACAAAGATTATGTAAATGAATGGGAAGTTTGGAACGAACCCAATGGTGGCGCCGACCCGGTAGAATATGCAAATCTTCTGGTTATTACAGCAGAAGTTGTAAAATCAATTCAACCCGAGGGAAAAATTCTTGGTATCGCACTGGGAAGCGGAGTCGATTATCAGTATGCCGATAAAGTGTTGGCTGAAGTCCAGCGGATGGGTAAAATACACCTTATTGACCAGGTAACCCATCATCGCCACCGACCCATTCCAGAAGAAAACCAAAGCGAAATTATGCTTGAAAAGGTATTGGATAAATATTCTCCGCATTTGGCGGCACGACAAGGAGAAGCGGGTTGTCCATCAGGCGATGGCGAATTTGCCATGCATAATCTGGAATGGAGTGAGCTTAAACAACAAAAGCACGTTTTAAGACGAATGATGACTGATTTTGGAAGAGGTAAGGAAACTTCAGTTTTTCTAATTATGGATGCTAAATATGAACAAAATGGAAAAATACGCTGGAACAGGAAAGGTTTATTAAGAGCAAACGACAATAAAGAAGTTGAAAAAGTTAAACCTGTTTATTATTCAGTGCAGAATGTTACCTCCTTATTCGATAGCAGTTTGGTTACCATTGATAGATATTCGTTTGCAGCAAATAATAAGCGTTCGATTTCATTGTATGGAATAGAAAATATCTACAGCAAAAAACAAGTTGTAACAGTATGGTATGATAGTGAAATTCCGTCCGATTCTAATAAAAAAACAGATATAGATTTTACTTTTAACCAGGGGCAATTTACTGATCCGGTTTATGTGGATTTACGCACCGGCGAAGTTTTTGAAATCCCGGATAACCAATGGAGCAAAAGAGGCTCCGTTTACGAATTCAATAACATTCCGGTTTATGATGCACCGGTTTTGATAGCAGAGAAATCATTGTTAAAAATCAAAGATGAAAAACAAAACAAATAATTTCATTTTGTATTTATTGATTGTGTTCCTGTTCAATCAGTGCACAAACCGGGCAGACCAGTGGATTCTGGTAAAACAGGACCAGGCCGCCACCGTTTTCCTGCCCCAAACAAGCAGCGATCCAATTAAACTGGCCGTTCAGGATTTAGTGAGCGATGTGGAAAAAATTACCGGAAAAAGAATCGCCGTAACTCACAATCCGGAGCAAATCAGCGGCAGCGCCATCATCGTGGCCAATATGCAGCAACCGGAAGAGCGGGAACTGGTCCATCAAATCAATCCCGAACTGGATTCGCTGGCCGGAAAATGGGAAGCCTACGCGGTTTATCGTGAAAAATCTTTTCAAAATATGGAGAAGCCCCTACTCATGGTGGGCAGCGATGAACGGGGCACAATGTTCGCCATTTACCATTTTATTGAAAAATACCTGCAGGTTGATCCATTCTATTACTGGAGCGGCATGGAACCGCAAAAGCGGGATGAACTGGTATTTGATAACATTGAAATTTTCCGCGACGAGCCCGATTTCAAATACCGGGGCTGGTTTATGAACGACGAAGATCTGATTACTGAATTTGTGAACGGCGCCGGACAACGCGACATTGATTACCGCTATTACGGACAGGTGGTGCATCCCGATGTGATTACCCGTATTTTTGAGGCACTGATTCGTTCACGTTACAATCTGACCATCCCGGCCAGTTTTGTCGATATAATGAACCCGCCCGAGCGGCGGCTGATAGAAGAGGCTGCAAAGCGTGGCCTGTTCATCTCGCAGCACCATGTTGAACCTGTGGGTGTAAGCGCATTTACCTTTTTTAATTACTGGGAAGAGCGTGGCCGGGAACCCAAATATTCCTTTTTCAGCAGCAGAAAAGAAATCGAAGAAGTGTGGGAAAAATACATTGCCGAATGGTCAAAGTTTCCCAACGTGGTGTGGCAAGTCGGCCTGCGCGGGATTGCCGACAGTCCCATGTGGCTTACCGATTCCAATATACCGCAATCAGATTCTGCCCGTGGTGCGCTTATTTCCGAAGCCATGAAGGTACAGTATGGTTTAATTCGAAAATATGATGACCGGCCAAATCCGCCCATGACTTCAACCCTTTGGGCAGAAGGGGTTACACTGCATCAGGCAGGGCACCTTTCTTTTCCTGAAAATACCATTCTGGTTTTTGCTGATAACAACCCGGGATATATCTGGCTCGATGATTTTCATGAAACACCACGCGAACCCGGCAAAAAATATGGCGTGTATTACCACCACCAGTTGTGGGGTTCCGGACCTCACCTCGTGCAGGGAGTGGCGCCTGCAAAAACGTATGAAATGTTTCAAACGGCTTATGAATATGATGCTTATCAGTATGCCTTGCTGAATGTATCCAATGTGAGGGAATTTATTTTGGGCATTGAAGCTTCCGCTGAAATGCTGTATGATTTGGATGGTTTTAATCCCGATACATGGCTGCAGCAATGGTGCAGCGAAAAGTTTTCACCCGCCGGTGATTTGGCATACCGGGCTTACCGCAATTTGTTTGAAAGTTACCAGGTGGCACCTGAAACCGAAACTCCTTTTACATTGGACGGCCAGCTAAAATCTTTTGGCCGCGGCCAGTTGTATGAAGTGCAGCATCTCATTCGAAATCCGGGAGCCTTTTGGCCTGACTGGCAGGAAATTAAATCGCCACACGAGTGGTGGCATACCGAAAAATACATCTTTCCTGCCCGATTTATGACACACAAAAAGGTTGAGTCGGGACTAGAACGGCAACTGGAAATCCTTGAGAAATCATTGCCGCTTATTCCCAAAGTCAAACAGCAGTTGAAGGGCGATACGCTGCAGTTTTTCATCATGAATTACGAGGCGCAGTTCAATATCATTTTAGGACTGACCCGCTGGTGCAATCATGCCACAAAAGCCAGTTTTGCCCTTCAGGACGGCAACAAAG
>CAZAMT010000048.1:0-18582 GCA_964486145.1 uncultured Bacteroidales bacterium | reverse complement strand
ATGAAACAGTTGTATAAAAAAACATGCATTTTTATTTCATTTGCGGTTTGTTTACTGGCAGGATGTGAGAAACAAACCGAAAAGTGGCCTCTGCCTTTATTTGCAAAGTTACCCACGGATTTACATCTCACCTGTTATACCGGAAACAACACGATCTTTGATGCAAGGTATTCCGAAGAGTTACAAACTCCTTTTGAAGAGTTAACATTCAGATGGGATTTTAACGGTGACGGCTCCTGGGATTTACCTTTCTCAACCAACCCCATAGGGATTTATAGATACGGCAAACCAGGTTATTATTGGGTTACTTTGCAGGTGAAAAACCAGCACAATCAGACTGCAAGTTCGAAACAAATTATTCAGGTGCAGGATTCAGCTTATTTTGAATATGAGACCATTTATGTGGATGATGAACTGAAAATACCAGCAGTTGATTTTTTTGATTACAGCAACGATAGCTTATCCATACTTCGTTGGGCAGTTAACAACATGCACAAATCCATGGATGGAATAGGATGTGCTTACAATAACGATGCTACAAACATTGATAAACACGGCCTGCTGTATACCTGGCATGATGTTATGGCAATAACCCGAAATCAACTTATTCCTTCCCTGGAGAGCTGGAAAAATATTATTCACCTGGGTGGAGGAAAAGAATTAGCTTACCTTACCCTGGGAGAAAATGGCCCTACCATGATTGACATTACTTTTTCAGGGAGGAAAGCTACAAATGGACAATTTACAGGTTTGAATGAAGAAGGATGGTATTGGACGTCTACCGAAGCAGATATGTATACTGCATGGGCTGTAAGGTTCTATTCTAATGGTCAGGAGGTTGAGTTTTTAAAAATAAGTAAAAATGAGGCACTTTCACTGCGTCTCTTTCAATGTTTAACCTGTAATTGAATGGTAATATATTAAATTATGAACAGATGAATATAACTACAATTAGATTTATAAAAGTAATAAAAGTGCTGTTTTTAAATATCTTATTTGCCTTTGCTGTGCAACAAACGGTTGTTTGTCAGCAGCATAAAGATAAGTTTATTGGTATTGGCTTTCATGCATTTTATCCGGCTCAGTTGAATTTTCCCGGAGTGAACGGGCAGACCTTCTTTCTGGATCATATGAATCCAAATTGGTTCTACAAAATTTCTTTACATTATGGTTTAGCTTATTACGAACATACAGAAGTTGTGAAATACACCTATGCTGAAACACTACCATACCTTGAACAATATGCACATTATCTATTGAAAGCAGATGCTGGACGTTGGTTGCTCAATAATGATAATTTATTCATTGGAGCGGCATCAGGAATTGCTGGTAGATATAGTTCGGAATATACGGTTAAATATGCTTTTGTAAGCGAAATCAATAATTTAAGCAGGAGCGGTTACATCCACCAGGAAAAATATTTTCAACCAGAGATAGCAGAAGGCTACGATTTTGGAACTTCCTTTTCAATAATTTTTGTTTGGGAAATGGGAGAAAATTTTTCTCTGAAAGGAGAAACAGAATACATCGGTTTTTTAAAAAGGACAAATCTTTTTACTGTTGGTGTGGGTATGGGCTACTGTTTTTAAATATTTTATTTAAAACGATCATCCGAATGCATTTTATGGATCGGCATGTCCTTGTTTTTCTCCAACCAGCCAACACTTACATTTTCCCTGTTGTCGTATCCGGGGTAAAAAGGCTTGATATCTAAGAGTGGTGTACTATCCAGCATATCCACCTGTTCAACTGTAAGCAAATTGTCATGAACGGATATCAATTTTACCGTTGAGATACCAATGGCATTTGGTCGTTTGGGTGCTTTACAGGCAAATATTCCCCTTTTCTCATTATCCATAAACGGTACAACCTGAAGATCGTAACTCTCAATTTTATGAAAATAATAGATGAGTGTAACGTGGGAGAACCCGTCCAAATCCTTCAATCCATCAATGTATTGAGGATATATCTCAACTTCGCCGATAATTCCATCTGCAGCAACAGGCTGGATGGGCATATTCCGAATATCTTTATGGGGTGTGCGGATGATGCCAATTGGCTGAAATGTAATTTTTTGTGCATTCATTTTTGTTATTTTTAAAACATATTTACTACTTCTATTGCTTTTGATTTTATCAGTACATTTATTTTTTTGCCTTTATGCAGCTTCATTTTATCTATGGCAGTCTGTGTTACTTCCGAAATAAATGAATACCCGCAATGAACGTTAACAAAAGAGGAGTTTTTTGTGCGTATTATTTCTTCCACAACTCCACTCAACTGGTTTTGAATGGAAATATCGCTAATTCGGTCATTGCTTAACGCGATATCATCCGGCCTGATGCAAAAACGCACTTTGCCCTCTGTACCAATCAATTTCTTGTCCACCCCGGAATTAACCATTAAATGTGTTCCGCAATTAAGCTTGGGTGTAAATATACTTAAATACTGATTTAATTTATGGAAATAATAGGCATCAAAAACATTCAGGTATTGCTTATGTTGGATAATGTCAGGAACCTTACCGGAGTTCGCTATATTCAGGTAATTTCCGGAGGCTTTAATACTGCCGTTTTTTACAATTAGAAAGTGTTTCGTCAGGCGAAGGATGTCTTCAATATCATGACTGATAACGATCATCGGGATGTTGAACTGGTGATTGATTTGAAGCAGGTACCGGATGATTTGTTTTCTTTTTTGATGATCAAGACTGGAGAAAGGTTCGTCCAGCAAAAGAAGACGCGGCTGTGAGAGCAATGCCCTGCCTATGGCAACCCGTTGTTTTTCACCGCCCGAAAGTTGAAAAGGTTTCTTTGATAACAGGTTTTTTAACTGAAGGATTTCTACAACAGTCTCAAAATCAATATATGTTGTTTTGTTCTTCCCGTATTTTGAGCTATAAAGCAAATTCTGTTTTATGCTTAAATGTGGAAATAAGTTCGATGACTGGAATACCACTCCGATGTTTCTTTTATTGCTCACAACCTCCTTTTTTGGAGCGCTTCGAAACAAAATATCATCATTAAACCGGATTTCTCCGGATGAGGGAGATTGTAACCCCGCGATCATATGAAAGAAGGTTGTTTTGCCGGCGCCGGATGGTCCAAAAACACCAGTGATGTTGCTATCAGCAGCCACATCATACAGAAAATGTTGCTTTCCCCACTGGTGTTTCACATTGTTGAAAACTAATTTCATTTGATGAGGTATTTTCGTTTATTGTTGTAGTATTCTGACAGTATCACGGAAAGGACTGAAATAATCAGGGATACAATTACCAGGCGCGTAACCTCATTTTCTTTCCCCGGAATTTGCATATTTGTATAAACAAGTTGAGAAATGGTTTGTGTCCTGCCCTGGATATTTCCGGCAAACGTGATGGTGGCGCCGAATTCACCAAGACTCCTTGCAAAAACCAACACCATACCGCTTATTATTCCGGGAGAGGCAAGCGGAAGGCTTATTCTGAAAAAAGTACTGAGTCGCGATGCGCCGAGGGTCATGGAGGCCTTTTCGTATACCGGGTCAATCAACTCAAAAGAGGCTTTGATGGTTCTAACCGCCAGTGGCGTGGACACTACCACGGATGCCATGACCAGTGCCGCAAAATTAAAAGATAAACGGATTTGCAGGATCTCTGCCAGCCATTTTCCGATGAACCCGTTACTGCCAAAAAACAAAAGTAGCAGGTATCCGGTAACCACCGGAGGGGCCACGAGAGGCAGGGCTATGAATCCTTCAATGACATTCTTTCCGGGAAATGATTTCCTGGCCAAAACCCAGGCGATGCCCGTTGAAACCGGAATGGCAACGACCGTGCTTAAAAGCGCTACTTTAACAGTAAGCCAGATAACTTTCACCTCGTATGCACTTAACGTAAGTATATTATATTTTAGAATTGTTGTAATAATCAATTATAATTGTATTATTTATCTTTTGTTTTGGGATATGAATGAATTAAGCTAAATCCATTCTTTGTAAGCACGTCATTTCCTGTTCCGGAGTTAAAGTATGCATTCAACTGATGCGACCCCGATTGTGCATGTTTCACATTTCCAATATAGAACATAACAGGATCATGAAGGTCTGCTGGTATTTCAGCAACGATTTTTACTTTTTTTGATTTAATGGCTTCCGTATAATAAACAACGCCCCAATCACATTCCCCTAACTCAACATAGTGAAGGATGGATGAGACATCTTTCGCCAACAACACCTTATCGTCCAGCTTTTTCAGCCAATCGAGTTTACGCAAAGCAGTTTCGGCATAAAATCCAACCGGTACATGACCCGGGTTTCCAATGGCTATTCTGTTCGGAACAACTTTGGAAACATCAAATTCAGGCTTAAATTTAAATGTAAAGTCTGCGTTGTCTATGGGTGCAACAACCACTAAACCGGTGCCAGCCACTGAACGAACAGTTGAATCAATTAAAATTTTCTTATTTACCAGATAATCTACCCACTGCTTATTGGCCGAAATATAAATGTCTGCCATTGCGCCTTTATCAATCTGCCGGGCAAGCATTCCTGATGACGCGTAATTTCGACTGACAGAACAACAATATTTTTGCTCAAATAGATCACAAATTTCTTCTGTTGCTTCCCGTGTGCCAGCAGCAGCAAAGATGGTGTAGTTTTTTTCTTCGTGATTCATTGTATCACATGAAATACAAAGCAATCCGATGAATCCTGCAACGATGATGAAATACCATATTCTCATAACGCGGTTGTATTATTTCTGTATATTAGTGAATGACATAAGGCAATGATTTCGTGAGGTTTCATACTCTTTTTTTGCTCGATAGCAGTTTGCTTAATGATATTTTGAAGATGGTCAATGATTACCGGGTCGATGGGGATATTGTTTTGTTTCAGGATATCCACAATTCCTGCTCTACCTGAATGTTTTCCAAAGATAAACGCTTCTCTTTTCCCAACCTGCCGGGCCGGAATGATTTGGTATGTTTCCCGGTCACGCAATAAACCGGATACATGAATGCCTGATTCATGCCGGAAAGCCATATTTCCGGTAACTGGTTTGTATTCAGATTGTTCTATACCTGATGCAATCGCTACATACTCGGATAATTCGGCTATGACAGGAGTGTAATAATTGGTATCCGTGTTTTTTATGGCAAGCGCGGCAACAATTTCCTCAAGAACTGCATTTCCGGCTCTTTCACCGATTCCATTAATGGTAGCGCTGATGGCATCCGCACCGCATTGCAAAGCGGTAAAGCTGTTAGCTGATGCCATTCCAAAATCGTTGTGACCATGATATTCCAGCTCAATCTCCGGGTATTTTTTTCGTAAAGGTTCAATCATGTTTATTACATCCATTGGACTTTGTATGCCAACGGTATCAGCCAGACGAACCCGGTTGGCTCCGTAATAACCTGCCAGGCCGATAAATTCGCTAAGAAAATCCGTATCTGTTCTGGAGGCGTCCTGAGCGCCAATTGTAATGCCTTCGAAATGATTTAAGGCAACTTTAATCAGCACCGGTAAATGGGTTCGAATCCAGTTACGGTCTTTATGAATGGCTTGCAATTGAATTTCGGAGGTCGGGAAGGAAATGTTGACCCGTTCTGTTCCGCAGTAAGAAGCATCTGTGATATCATCAATCCGGGCCCTGCACCAACTGCTTGTTTTAAAGCGAAATCCGGAAGCTGCAATATCAGCAATTGTTGTCCTTTCTGCTTTTCCAATTGCAGGTGTTCCGGTTTCCAATTCATCAATACCCAATCGATCAAGTAAAGACGCTATGTTGAGCTTTTCATGATGATTAAAAACTACCCCTGGTGCTTGTTCACCATCCCGCAGGGTGGTATCGATCAGGTATGGATGTTTGGGTATCATGACTTTTTCAATAAAAGAAGGTGTTGACTATTCTGAAATCAGGAATTTCTCACACGCTTCACCTTCTTCCAGTGAATCAAGAATTTCATCGATAACTTCCTCACTATCAACGCCTCCGAACCAAAGGTTGTTGGGGTGAATAACCATTACTGGTCCCTGTGAACAGACATTCAGGCATGCAGTGGACGATACTGCAACGTCCAGCCCGCGGTCAGCACATTCTTCAGAGATGTATTGAAGAAAATCGGAAGCACCTTTTTTATTGCATGCGCCCTGCGCATCACCGGCTACCCGGTACGAATTACAAATTAAAATGTGATAATCTGGTTTTTTCATTTGAATGAAGTTTATAATGTTATTTATAATTTTATCAGCCACGAAGGCACGAAGAATTCACGAAGTAGTCATCCGCATCCGGTGCCGTTGCCGGAGCAGCTATCCCCACATTTACTCAATTTGGTTTTCAGGACAGATTTGAGCTTTTTTCCTTTGCATACGGCATCAAGTCCGTCGTCAATCAGTCCGGCCATTTCAACCACGGCAATACCCACCGATTGCAAAACTTCCACAGGACGGGCACCCACGCCATTTACCAACACGTACGAGCAATCCATTAAGGTTTTTGCAAGTTCAACCCACCGCAAATCGCCTTTTCCTTTCATCGGGGTGCTTCTTTTTTCAACTAAATCGTAACCTGCGGCTGTTTCTTGATAAATCAGCAATTCTTTGGCCTCACCGAGGTGCTGATTGATCATCAATCCTTCATGGCTGGCCACTGCTACGTATGGTTTTTTCTCTTTTGCAGGGACCGGAAAAGCCGTGCATTGCTGAATGAGTTTGTACGCTTCCTGATTGTCCTGACCGATGATTCCGGCAGCATCCGCCCGACAACGCGCGCAATGGGTCATGGGTTGGATATGTGTTGAAATCTGACCAACCACTCTATTTACTGTTTCCCTTGTGGGTTTCGGAAAATGTTCCATATTGCTGCCTTCGGCCGGAATTAGTGGCATACAGTTCATCGTGGAAGCGCCCATATCTGCAACTTTTTTGGCCACTTCTTCCATTTCGTTGTCGTTAACTCCCGGAATAATAATGGCATTCACCTTCACGGTCACACCATTCTTTACCAGTGCTTTGAGGGCTTTTTCCTGTTGTTCCAGCACGATTTTGGCAGCCATCTCACCCCGGTATACTTTTTTTCTGAACCGCACCCATTTGTAAATTTGCATCAGGGTCACCAACCGAAAACTGTTGATGGTTAATGTAACATGCGACACACCCATCCCGGGTAGTTGATCAGCATAAGGTTCAACATTTAGTCCGTTAGATGAAAGGCAAAAGATCTTATCAGGAAATTGTTCTTTTATCAAACGGATGGTTTCCAGGGTTTTTTCGGGTGCGGCAAATGCATCGCCCGGTCCGGCAATTCCGATGGTTGATATATTTTTAATTTTAGCTGATATTGCCTTTAAATAATGAAGGGCCTGAACAGGTGATAACACCGAACTGGTAATGCCCGGCCGTGACTCATTGATGCAATCGTATTTGCGATTGCAATAGTTGCACTGAACATTGCAACCCGGAGCTACCGGCAAATGTACCCGGGCATATTTAAGTTTAGCTTCTTTATCAAAGCAGGGATGTACTTTTTCTCTTGTTATTGGTGTTGTTTCCATGATTTTCTGTTTTCGGTTCATATTTTAAACTGAGGTTCTGGATGTTCAGGCAGGACGGTTGTTACATGTACTTGTATCCCACGGGGGAATGATCCTGTCTGTGTTCAATAAGGGCATTGGTAATTCTGTCGAAAAGTTCCTGGGTGCCCTGATAACCTGCATGCCTGGTACGTTGGCTGCCAATCCGGTCGTGGATGGGGAACCCGATGCGTACAAGTGGAATATCCAGTTCACGTGCGATGTAGTATCCTTTGCTGTTCCCAATTAATAAGTCTGGTTTTAATTCTTTGCAGGCTGTTGCAATGTCCTCAAAATCATAATTGTCGTGTATTTCAATGTTGTATTGTGGTTGCACTTTTTCCTGAATCGTGTGCTTTAGTTTTCCACTGTCTCCACCGGAAGCGCAAAGCACGGTATCAATGCCAATTTCCTCAAGAAATGAGGCTATGCCAACGACCAGGTCTTCTTCACCATATACAACTGCTTTTTTACCAAAAACATACTTGTGACCATCCACATAGCTGTCCACAAGCCTTCCTCTCTGTTTTTTGTAATTTTCGGGTGTTTGGTTTCCACTGAGTTTTTCTAAGGATTCAAAAAATACGTCCGTTGCCGTGATGCCAATGGGCATGTTCATGTTAAAGCGTGGAACCGAGAATTGTTTTTCCAGGTACTGACCCGTCGTCTGGCTTTGTGCATGAAATAAGTTTTGAATATATCCGAACTCAATGGTTGCCCTGGATGATCCTGTGCTTTCGATATCCCTTAAGGGCGTTCCGCCTTTTGGAACCCGCTCATAATCACCGGTGTATTCGTAATCCAGCGTATCGGAATAATCCGGTATGAGAATCGTCTTCAGCCCAAATGCTGCCATTATTTCTTTCAAATGCCTCAGATCAGCCGGCGATAAAAAACCAGGAAATAAGTTGATTGTTTGGTTTGTTTTCGAAAAACGGGCATACTTTTTTACAAGTGCATGCACGGCATTATGAAAGGCATCGGCGTGTGTTCCCTGGAAACTTGGTGAATTTACAAAGACCAGTTCAGGAAGGTTTGGTTTATCCTTATTTACAGTTTGATAATGATGAATAATTTTTTGCATGTCATCGCCGATGGTTTCACTCAAACAGGTAGTTGCAATGCAGATAATCTCCGGATTGTATTGATTGGTTACGTTATCGATGGCCCTGAACAAATTGGGTTCACCGCCAAATACAGCCGATTCTTCCGTAAAATTCGTTGAAGCAATGTCGATAGGTTCTTTAAAATGACTAATTAAATACCGGCGTATGTACGTAGCACATCCCTGAGAACCATGGATCAAGGGTACGCATCCTTCAATGCCCTTGAAAGCCAGACTTGCGCCCAATGGTGAACATAATTTGCAGGCATTTCGGGTAGCAACGTAATCTTTCTGTTTTAAATTCTTCATGATACAGTCTTTTTAGTGAACTGAAAAACCGGGCTCATCGCTGTGGCATAAATTTCCTTTGCAAAATTCAACATGCCTTCATACCCGGCTAAAGCCAGTTTTCGCTCATGATTGTGGTCGCAAAACCCTATGCCCAGTTTGTAGGCAATGGGGCGCTCTTTTACCCCTCCAATCAGGATATCGGCTTCTGTTTCCTTTACAAATTTTGTAAGTTCCAGAGGATTGGTATCGTCAACCAGTATGGTTCCGTCTTCAGTGAGGTCTTCCATGGTTTTGTAATCATCCTTGTTGCCGGTTTGTGATCCTGCAATAACGGTTTCCACACCAATCATGCGCAGGGCTTTGATTAACGAGATGGCTTTAAAGGCGCCTCCTACGTAAATGGCCGCTTTTTTTCCGTTTAAAGCGGCCTTGTAGTATTGCAATTTTGGTAACAGATTCCCAACTTCTTCACGAACCAGGCATGTAGCTTTTTCCATCATCGGTTCACTCTTAAAGAATCGGGCTACCTCATACAAAGCGTCCGACATATCTTCAATTCCAAAATACGATACCCGCATGAATGGGATGTTGTATTTCTTCTTCATTTGGATGGCCAGGTTACTCATGGAACCAGAGCATTGCACGATATTCAGCGCTGCTTTGTGCGACTGCCGGATATCATCTACGCGACCGTCGCCGGTGATTGTAGCGACAATATGAACACCCATTTTTCGGTAATAATCGGTTAACAGGTAAAGTTCCCCGGCCAAATTAAAGTCCCCGATGATGTTGATGCTCTCGGGTATTGTTTCAGCATTTCCCCTGGTACCGACCAACCTCATCAAGGCATCACAGGCCACTTTGTAGCCGTCTTTTTTGGTTCCGGCAAATCCGGGGGCCTGCACGGGAATGACATCCATCCCTTTTTCAGAACCCACTTTTCTGCAAACGGCCTCTACATCATCGCCGATAAGGCCTACAATGCATGTTGAATAGACGAAAGCTGCTTTGGGTTTATAGGTTTCAATAAGCTCACAAAGTGAAGAATATAAGGTTTTTTCTCCACCAAAAATGACTTGTTTTTCTTTCAAATCTGTTGAAAAGCTAAGCCGGTGAATTTGTGGCCCCGACGACAGGGCACCCCGGATATCCCATGTATATGCAGCACATCCAACCGGCCCATGGATGAGGTGAAGGGCATCCGCGATGGGGTACAAAACTACTCTTGAGCCACAAAATACACATGCCCGCTGGCTTACCGAACCTGCAAGGCTGGCCTTGTCACAGGCCAGTTCCCTAAGGTCTTTGCCCTTTATCACTACATGCTTTTCCCTGTCTTTTAATATTCCGCTCATGACTGTTTTATTTCAAAGGATTATGAAACTCATACATACCGGGCCGGCATTTTTTTTCTGTTTTAAATTTCTGAACAGGTCGTAAATCTTGCATACATTTCTATCATGCTCCAATTTATTGGTTGACAATTCATTTTTTTTTAAAAACGAACCTTACATCGTCAGTTCAAAACTTGTTTCAGGAGCCTCAGTGTCCTGTTTGTCCATAAACAGGTTGAGGATTTTTTCAAGCAACCGCATGGCCCCCATGTAACCGACAATGGGGAAATAGGAATGGCCTACCCGGTCGAGGATTGGGAACCCCATCCGCAGGAATGGTATGTTTTCATCTCTTGAAATGTATTTTCCATATGTATTTCCCAGCAATAAATCCACCGGTTCATTTTTTATCCATTGGTGCAGTAAAAACATATCTGCCCTTTCTCCGTTTTTGTATTTTGCTTCAGGTATTCTGTCCGAAAGCATCTCTGCCATACGTTTTGCCATGCGTTTGCCAGGGGTTCCGGAAACAACGTATACGGGTTTCATATCAAGATCAAGCAGAAATTCAACCAGTGGCAACAAATGATCGGGATCACCCCAGAGGGCAACACGTTTGCCGTGCAGGTACTGATGCATATCGGTAATCAAGTCAACCAAACGACCACGTTCCACAGTGATGGATTCAGGGATGGTTACTTCTGCCAGTTTGGATAAGCGTGATACAAAGCGGTCCGATGCTCTTATACCAATTGGAATATCTGTAATTTCAAAGGGCACTTTACACTTGTTTTCCAGGCGGACTGAAGCATCTTTGGTTGCCCATTCACCAAGCGATAAAGAGGCTTTGCTGTTTCCGGTTGCTATCAAATCGGTAATGCTGGTTCCACCTTCCGGGTACATGGAGTATTTCCCGGTTTGCGGTGCATCAACTACATCTGAGGTATCAGGGAACATGATATATTTGGCGCCCATCATTGAGGCTATGCGCTTGATTTCCCTCATGTCCGAAGGTTCTACCCAACCGGAAATGATGTTGATTCGATCGGCCTTTTTGCCTGTTGATTCAGAAAAGTAATCAACCATTCCTTTTACCATATTGGCGTAACCAGTAACATGTGAACCAACATAACTGGGAGTATTGCAATGAATGACATGCTTTCCCAGTGGTACTTTACCATCTTCTTTGGCTTTTTCAATGATTTGTTTTAAATCATCGCCAATTGTTTCAGACAGGCACGTGGAATGTACGGCAATGACATCCGGTTCATAGATGGTGAAAATGTTGTTTATTGCTGTCAACAGGTTGGCCTGGCCACCAAAAACAGACGATCCTTCGGTAAACGAACTTGTTGCGGCCATGATCGGTTCCTTGTAGTGTTTGGTGAGGGCGCTGCGGTGGTAGGAACAACATCCCTGTGAGCCGTGACTGTGAGGCAGGCATCCGTGAATGCCCAATGCTGCATACATTGCACCTACCGGTTGGCAGGTTTTTGCCGGGTTTACCGTGAGTGCTTTTCTATCTGTGATTTCTTTTGGTGTATGTCGAAGTAACATGATTTCTAAGTATTTAAAATTGATTAAGATGAATATTCTACATCGGCCATTTTGGCTACAATCTCCGGCTGGTCTTTCCAGGGAGGGGATATTAATTGCCAGATACTGGTGTTTACCATTCGATCAATTTCCTGATAAAAATTGACTGCCCCGGCAAATCCGGCATACGGTCCGCCATAATCATAACTATGGAGCTGTTTCAGGGGAACACCGAATTTCTGAATGACATATTTTTCTTTGATTCCCGCACAAAAAATGGCCGGTTTATAAAACTCGATTAGTTTTTCGGCTTCCCAGTGCGAGATATCATCAATTACCAGGCTGTTTTTCTTCATTTCAGGCATCATGCCGTCATAATCCTCAAAGGCATAGCCTTTTTTAAGAAGTGCTTCTTTTTTATCAGCAAGCTCCTGGCGATAGCGGGTTTCGTCTTTGGTAACGGTAAGTTCCTCAATATTCCGGCTATCAGCATCCACTTTAATGCTCCCCAGTACACGTCTGCCTTCGTAATCATCGCGATGGGCAAATTCGTATCCGGCCGAAACGGTTTCCATGCCAATTTCCGAAAACAATTCCTGGTAGTGATGTGCCCGGGAACCACCCACGAACATCATGGCGAGTTTGCCTTCACATCGGGGTTTAACATCAACTGCCACAGCATTTACTGCTTCCATTTCCCTGGCAATGATTTCTTCAGCCCTGGCTTTTAATCCTTCATCTTCGAAATATTCGGCAATTTTCCTCAGGGATTTGGCGGTAGCTTCAGCACCGATAAAGTTCACTTTAATCCATGGTATGCCGTATTTTTTCTCCATCATCTCAGCAATGTAATTGATGGAACGGTGGCACATCACCATGTTCAAATCTGCGGTATGACTATTCTCAAACTGATGGATGGAAGAGTTTCCGCTGTATGTTGAAACGAGGGTCATACCCATTTCTTCAAAATATTTTTCAATGACAAAGGCATCTCCGCCAATGTTATACTCTCCAAGCAGGTTGACCCTGAATTTGTTTTTGTCTTCAACAGTATCATCCAAACCAACTACATGCTTGAAAATTCCGTTGTTTGCAATATGATGTCCGGCGGACTGGCTCACACCTTTATATCCCTCGCAGCTAAATCCGAAAACGTTAATGCCCAGTTTTTCCTTCATTTTTCGTGATACGGCATGAACATCATCCCCAATAAGACCAACAGGACAGGTTGAGAAAACAGCAATGGCATGTGGTTTAAAAATGTCATATGCTTCCTGGATAGCCTCTTCCAGCTTTTTTTCGCCACCAAAAACGATGTTCGAATCCTGCATGTCGGTGGAGAAGGTATAGTTCATGTAGTTTTCTCCATCCGGCCCGGGATCGGTTTGGTTTCGCCGGGTCAGCCAGGCATAGTATGCACAGCCAATAGGGCCGTGTACGAGGTTAACGATATCCCTTGTCGGTCCCAATACCACTCCTTTGCAACCTGCGTAGCAACAGCCACGCTGAGTGATGATTCCCGGTATGGTTCGTACATTCGATTGTATTTCATCAATCACCTCGGGATCATTGATGACCATGGATTTGTTTCTCTTTTTGGCCACTTTGTTTGGATATTTGGCCAGTATTTCCTCTTTTAATTCCGTTGGATCCGGTAATTGAATTTTTTTGTTTTCTGACATAATTTTTACGTTTTTGTTAATCTAAAATGCTATCTCCCTGAATACCGGTCCGAACACTGTAAGCCTCTGTGGCCGGCAGGACAAATATTTTTCCGTCACCCGGTGTATCGGACCTGTTTGAAGATATTAATGCGTTAACTGCCGCTTTTACCTTGCTGTCGGGGACCATTAAGGTGATCAGCCTATGAGGGCGAAGGCGTGGTTCGGGGCCAAGGAGCGCAATGGCTTCGGGTTTGTTTTGTTTTACACCTTCCATCACTTTGGCGTCCCATTTTCCCTGCCCACGGCCAAATACCCTGCCGGTAGCGGTGAATGAAGGAAGACCGGCATCCGAAAGCGCTTTTTTGGTCTCATTCATGGTATCGATTTTCAATATCGCGATGATGGTTTTCATGATTTTACATTTTTTGATTTTGAAACGACTATAGCTCTTTCGACCCCCTGCTTACCGTATAGGCTTCCTCTACCGGGCTAACGAAGATTTTTCCATCACCAAAAGCACCTTTTTCTCCGGTTCGTGCGGCTTCCATAATGGTGCGGACGGCAAAATCCTTATCTTCATCCTTAATCACGATGATCAGCATATCTTTTTGGAGTTCGTCATAAGTGATATCACCTACTTTTAATCCTCTTTGTTTTCCCCGTCCAACAACGGGGATTTTGGTCACAGCCACATAACCTGCTTCGAAAAGTGCTTTCATAACGATGGCAGATTTTTCAGGGCGGACAATTGCTTTTATCATTTGCATAATTGTTCAATTTAATGTGTGTTAATACCGGGTTTTGATTTATTACATAAATGTGAAATAAATGATCAGTTAAGAATTCCGAAGTCAAGCAATAAGGTTTCGAGTTCTTCTATTTCCAATGGCTTCGGAACCACAAACATGTCATTCGCATCAATTTTCCTGGCAAGTGTTCTGTACTCTTCAGCCTGAGGGTGTTTCGGGTCATAGTCAATAACCGTTTTTCGATTGATCTCTGCGCGCTGAACCATGTTATCGCGAGGCACAAAATGAATCATTTGTGTACCCAGTTTTCTGGCGAGTTCTTCGATCATTGCAGCTTCATTGTCTACATTTCGACTGTTGCAAATAAGGCCACCGAGACGCACTCCACCGGACTGGGCGAATTTCACAATTCCTTTACAGATGTTGTTGGCTGCATACATGGCCATCATTTCGCCCGAAACAACAATGTATATTTCTTCTGCTTTTCCATCGCGTATTGGCATAGCAAAACCACCGCACACAACGTCTCCAAGCACATCATAGAAGGCATAATCAAGGGCTTTATCTTCATCGTAGGCTCCCAATTGCTCAAGCATGTTGATGGAGGTAATAATACCCCTGCCAGCACATCCTACGCCTGGTTCGGGACCACCTGATTCTACACATGACGTTTTTGCAAAGCCGGATTTCAAAATGTCTTCCAGCTCCACATCCTCGCCTTCTTCCCGAAGGGTGTCCAGTACTGTTTTTTGAGCTAATCCTCCCAGAAGTAAACGGGTTGAGTCAGCTTTGGGATCACATCCGACAACCATCACATTTTTTCCCATTTCGGCCAGGCCGGCAACTGTGTTCTGAGTTGTTGTTGATTTTCCGATGCCCCCTTTTCCGTAGATTGCAATTTTTCTCATGACTTTTTCTTTTTGGTAAATACTTGTTTTGGGCTTTTCCAGTATTGTGCCATGAAATGAAGGAAGGTTTGTTTTTTTGTTTAAAAAAACGTGTAAGACAAAGACAATCAAGGTAATAAAATTATTAAATATTACTCCTGCATTGATTTTGCGAAGGAAGATATTTTACATTTTTGTAAAAAAATGCATTAGAATCTACCAAAATGTAAATTGTCAGTTGAATTTTGTAAAAAAATAACACATAATACCAGAAAAAAGAGGGTTAATTGTAATTTAATACTAATTTTGTCAACAATTATGCTAAAATATTGGGGGTATTACTTCAAAAAAGCCACTTTTTATCACTTTAGTTTTTTTGTAAAAGAAGACATGTATGAAAACAAGCTATTGTAACAGGGCAAAAAAGATTTGCTACGGTGAGACAGAATTACCTTTATTATTCGAGATCAGCAGAATGATAAACAACAGCAGGTTTATTCGTGAAGCCCTGAACCCGATAATGGAAGTAGTAGCAACTTATCTGGAAGCTGAAAGAGCGCTTGTTTCCATCTTAAACAGGGAAGTATCCAATATTTTTATCGAAGCCGGTTATGGTATTTCACCAGAAGAAAAAAAACAGGGCCGGTATTTGATTGGAGAAGGTATTACAGGACAGGTGATAAAATCGGGGCAACCTGTATTTATTGAAAAAATTGATCAGGCAAGGGGATTTGTCAATAAAACAAAAATCGGCACGAAAACCAGGGATCAACGTGACATTTCGTTTGTATGTGTTCCCATCAAAATAGAGCAGGAAATAGCCGGTACATTGAGTATAGCAAAAGTCTTTGATGACCGCATGAGTAAGTCTGAACTCATAAGGCTACTTTCTGTTGTAGGTTCCATGATTGCACAAGCTGTGCGCATGCGTCAGGATCGGATGGAAGAAATGGAACGTTTGCGTAAAGAAAACGATGCGTTGCATGATGAATTAAAAGTACGTTACATTGATGAAAACATTATAGGCAACTCTTCGAAAATGCGGGAGGTTTTTAAAATGGTGCAGCAGGTTTCACGAACGCGGGCAACCGTTCTCATACGTGGAGAAAGTGGAGTAGGGAAGGAGTTAATTGCCGATGCCGTTCATTATGGCAGCCCGAGAAACAAAAAGCCATTTATTAAAGTGAA
Organism: uncultured Bacteroidales bacterium; assembly: GCA_964486145.1. Classification (GTDB taxonomy): domain Bacteria; phylum Bacteroidota; class Bacteroidia; order Bacteroidales; family JAAAOM01; genus CAZAMT01. Next base: position 2,269 of record CAZAMT010000048.1, on the reverse strand, counting down.
CTGCTCGGCACTTCCGGAGAGTTTGATTGAAAGTGAATTGTTTGGGCACGAAAAAGGAGCCTTTACCGGGGCTGAAATGCAAAAAAAAGGACGTTTTGAACTGGCTGAAGGAGGTTCCATTTTTCTCGATGAAATTGGCGAGTTGCCGTTGCAAATACAGGTGAAATTACTGCGGGTGTTGCAGGAAAAGCAGTTTGAGCGGCTGGGAGGAACAAAAACCATCGGCTGCAATGTGCGTGTAATAGCCGCTACCAACAGGAATCTGGAGAATGCAATCAGGGAAGGAACATTCAGGGAAGATTTGTATTACCGCTTGAATGTATTTCCGATTTTTATCCCTCCGCTGAGGGAAAGGCAAAATGATATCCCTTTGCTTATTGACCATTTTATCAATAAAGCGAATGACAAAAATGGCACGAACATTAAAAGAATTTCATCATCAGCACTGGATATGCTGTTGATTTACCACTGGCCAGGAAATATCAGGGAGTTGGAGAACTGCATTGAGCGGGCGGCTATTTTGAGTGACGACCAGGCAATACGTTCCCATCATCTCCCTCCGACACTGCAAACAGCACAATCATCAGGAACGGAACACAGGGGCACGCTGCAGGCCATCGTTGAAAAAGTTGAAAAACAGCTCATCATTGATTCACTGACTAATAATAAAGGGAATGTTTTGAAATCAGCCAAAGGCTTGGGAATATCCAACCGGAAACTGGGCCTGAGGATTACCAAATACAATATTGATGCGAATAAATATAAGATGCAGGTAGGTGGATAATACATTTAAAAACCAACAAAGGTGCAGAAAACGGGTTGTAGCTAATAAAAAACAGTTATGCCATCAAACAAGACCCTTAAGCCCACCCTGGGTTTTTTTTCCCTGACGAACATTGTGGTAGCCAATATGATTGGTGCCGGAATTTTTACAACCTCCGGATTGCTTATGGAAGAGCTCGGAAATCCTTTATTAATGCTTGGATTATGGTTCATTGGCGGACTGGTGGCATTTGCCGGGGCCATGTCGTATGGAGAACTGGGGGCAACCTATCCGGAGGCTGGCGGAGAATATGTATTCCTTTCAAAATTGTTCCATCCGTCGCTGGGGTTTTTAAGCGGCTGGGTTTCGTTTATCGTTGGCTTTTCAGCGCCCATAGCGGCATCAGCCATCGGGATAAGTGAATACCTCACCCGAACCATTGCCCTGGAAATACCTGATCTCCAGGTGCAGGTAATAAAAAAATCAATATCTGTATTTATTATTTTGTTATTTACGGTGGTTCATGTTCGCGGGATGAAGCTGGGATCACGGTTCCAGGATGTGTTGACTGTTTTGAAAGTTTTGTTGATTGTGGTTTTGATTTTCATCGGATTTATTTGGGGAGATGGTGATTGGTCACATTTTTTTGTCAATGAAGACAGAGCTGGTGCGCAGGTTAATTTTAAATCCATTGGTTTGTCCCTCATGTGGATCATGTTTGCCTATAGTGGATGGAATGCATCGACTTATGTGGGGGGAGAGGTGAAGAATCCGTTAAAAAATTTAAGCCGGTCATTACTGGTGGGAACATCGGTGGTTGCATCTTTATATTTATTGTTAAATGTATTGTTTGTATATGCGCTTTCCCCTTCAGACATGAGCGGAGTGATTTCCATCGGCGGATTAACAGTAAACAAGTTATTTGGGCAATCGCTTGACAGGGTGTATTCCGGATTTATAGCATTTGCCCTGTTATCCTCTTTAAGTGCATTTATCATCATCGGGCCCAGGGTGTATTATGCTATGGCGAAAAAGGGGCATTTCTTCCGTGTGGCTTCAAAGATAAACAAGCATGATGTGCCTGCTATGTCAATAGTAGGGCAAAGTATCCTGGCTATCATTTTTGCTGTAACCGGTACGTTTGACCAGATTCTAACCATACTTGGGTTTTCGCTTGGCGTGTTTCCGATTCTGAATATAGCAGGAGTTATAAAGCTGCGCAAACAGAAAGCCAGTAAACTAAAATTGCCGGGATATCCGTTTATCCAGGTGTTTTTTATTGCCATGAGCCTGGCATTCCTGGTACTGGCATTTCTGGAGCGACCTGCCGAATCATCCATTGCCATCGGGATTATTGTGATTGGAATCCCGTTGTACTTTTGGTTTGTGAGGGGCAGGAGAAAAGAAGGGTGAGATCATGGTTGTAATGAACAAGATCCTGTACCAAGCCAGCCACAAAGGCTGAAAGGCTCGAAGGATCACGAAGATTGGATAAAAACTGGTTTC
>CAZAMT010000047.1:0-18804 GCA_964486145.1 uncultured Bacteroidales bacterium | reverse complement strand
ATTTGTAGGATAACAAGCAGCTTTAACGGATGATAATCTATACCAATTGATTTAAATACCAACAAATCATGAATACCAGATTTATATTTTCTTTTTTCTTGCTTATTGCATTCATCATGTCACCGCTTCACGCCATTTATTTTCATAAAAAGGACACTATAAATACAAAAATCCTCAATGGAGAATGGAAATTTAAGCTGGTTACACAAAATCAAGAACTGATTGATACTTTTTATCATCCCGCCTATCCGATTGAAGACTGGCCTGGTATTGATGTTCCTTCCAACTGGGAACTGAAAGGCTTTGAGGAACCTCACTATTTCTTCCCGGATAATGAACCCGTTGGTTTATATGTAAAATCATTTACCGTTCCCGAATCATGGAAAGACAGGGAGGTGATGATCCACTTCGAAGGAGTGTCCTTTGGTTATGAACTGTTTTTAAACGGACATAGCATCGGTAGCTTTGAAAGTGCTTTTCAGCCTGCCCAATTTTTATTAACGGAACATTTATTTCCTGACAAAGAGAACAGGCTGGCAGTAAAAGTTTACAAAAACCATCCGGAAACCCGATTCGATTGTAACGATGCCTGGGCTTTGTCAGGAATTTATCGTGATGTATACCTTTTTTCTCCTGCCGATATTCACATTGAAGACTTTACACTTCAAACTCCCGTTTACCAAAACGGTAGTGCATCAATAGAGGGGGAGGTTGAAATAAAAGTTTTCCAAAATGAAAACCTGAAAGTTGTTCCACTGCAGCTCAAGGTTGAGCTGATTGATCAAAGCGGTGCCAGTCAAAAATTAACCAAAAACATTTCCTGGAACAACAAAAATTTCTTCCCGGGTACAATCTCATTTCAGATCGATATTAATGATCCGCTTCTATGGACAGCAGAAACCCCGCATCTATATGATTTAAAGCTTTCCCTGGTTTCGGAAAATGAAACATTACACCAGGTACAAAAAATGGTGGGTATCCGTGAGATAACCATCGAAGGAAATGTACTGAAGTTGAATGGTCAGCCCATAAAAATACGCGGGGTATGCCGACATGAGATTCACCCGGAAGTTGGTCGGGCGCTGCGCGAAGAGCATTGGGTTGAAGACCTGGAACTTATGAAAGAAGCAAATATCAACGCCATTCGCACATCTCACTATCCTCCGCATCCAAGGTTTTTAGAGCTTTGCGACGAATATGGTTTTTATGTGAGTTGTGAAATTCCTTTCGGTTTTGGAGATGAGTTACTGTCAGATCCGCTGTATTTGGGACCTTTGCTTGCTAGGGCAGAACGGGGTGTGAAACGCGATAAAAACCATCCATCCGTTATCATGTGGAGCGTTGGAAATGAAAATCCGGCGAATACCATTGTTGAAAAAGTGGCGCGATACGTAAAAATGTTGGATCCGTCACGTCCTATCTATTTGCCTAACAACAGTTTTGGCTGGCATGGCCGTGATGTGGTTTCGGGGTTGTATGATTTTTTGGACTTTCATGCAAAGCATTATCCCACGGCCAAACAAATGGAAAAGTATGCGAATGATACCACCATCAATATGCCATTTTTATTCACCGAATACAACCATTCCCTGGATGTAGCTTTTGGCGGCCTTGAAAAAAAATGGGAAGTAATTGAAAGATATGACAACCTTGCCGGAGGTATGATATGGCTTTGGGCCGACCAGGGAATATATCGAAATACCGAAGGAAAGGAAGTGTTAAACAGTTATGACAACATTTATGTATTAAAAAATAAAGATACCGGTTTATCAGCCGATGTATGGATAGATGATCATACCATTATGGACAGTCACGGACAGTTTGGTACCGATGGTATCGTTTATGGCAACCGAAAACCGCAAACGGATTACTGGGAAACCCGGAGTGTTTACGCCCCGGTGAAAATCCGGGAAAAGCAAATGGTAGTTTCCGTCGGAAAGCAAAAATTACCAGTGACATTCATTAACAGGTATGATTTTACCAATCTGAATAGAACAACCATTGCCTGGAAATTGCATGCAGGAAATGAGGTGCTTCAAACCGGCAGATTATCACCGGATATGCAGCCTCATCAATCAAATGTAGTGGATATACCTTTGAAAATACCGGAAACTGGCAACAAAGATATCCGATTGTCATTTGATATAATTGATCCTTATGAGCGAACCATTGCTGAACATGTAATAAGCCTGGAACAATCTAAAACAGGAACTGATTTTTCTTCGTTGATGGGGAATAAATTGACAGGAGATAAAATGAACATTGAAAACGTGTCGAACATTCCCTCCGAAATTTCGCTGACTGATGATTCAAAATTAACATTGTCAGAAAATGGCATTAAGCTCTTCGTTAATAACAAGATAGTTATTGAGAGCGCTCCAATTCTAAGGGTAGGGAGGCAGCCAACCATGGCCGAACGCCGAATGTACAATATGGCGGATTCATGGTTCTGGGAACCGGACTTGATAACATCGGGATATGTGAGAGATTATGCATACGGAACAGATCAGAAAAATAAAATTGTGCAGGCAACCTATGAATACAGACATCCCGATAGTACCAGACAAAAAATCAATGTATCACTGCAAATGCACGTTCAGTCCAATGGCTACCTGGATATATCCTATAGCATTGAACCAATAAATTGTACAGGATATTTTCTGGAATTAGGACTGGCCTTAAAAATAAATAAGGAATACAATAAAATACGATGGTTGGGCGATGGCCCATTTCCATCTTACCCGCTTAAAGATGAACTGGCCGAAAGGAATATTCATAGCATTACCCCTGAAATGGATTTTTTCGATGGAAACCGGCAGCAGGTGGATCTAACGGCATTCCTAAACAAAAAAGAGGATGGATTCGGATTGGTAACCAATAGTGAAAATGTAGGCTGGAGCAGAAGCGAAAACGGATATGTGGTTTATGTAAATGCTGAAGTTGCATCTCATGGCACCAAGTTTAAATTTCCGTTAATATCCATTCCTGCTGACGAGAAAAAAACATACAAAAGTACGTTCAGGGTGGTACCGCTAAGCAAAGGGAAATGGCCACCGGTATTTGAGAATAACCTGGGGTTTTAATATATTTGGGACGTAAGTTTAACTTTTTAAGTAAAATACACTATGAATAAATGGCCATTTTACCTGATATTAATATACCTGATTGGTTTTTCGTGTAAAACCAAAGAACCGGAACAGGAAGAAGAGAAACCAAACATATTATGGATCATTGCCGATGATTACAGTTCGGATGCAGGATGTTTCGGTACTCCTGTTGTGAAAACGCCAAACATTGATCAGTTGTGTAGCAATGGGATCAATTTCACCAACACCTTTGCCACGAATCCGGTTTGTTCCCCGAGTCGTTCAGCACTTTATACGGGGATGTATCAAACAACCATTGGAGTCCATCAACATCGCACTGAACAGCGAAAGCCATTACCGGATCCCGTAAAAGTAGTTACAAAGTACTTTCAGGAAGACGGCTATTTTACCAGTAATGGTGATGGAACTAAGGACAGTGAACCCGAAAAGAAGGATTTTAATTTCGAAGCGGAAAATGTATTTGATGGGTCGGACTGGAGCCAGCGGGCGGAAGGTCAACCCTTTTTTGCTTCGGTGCAGATTGAATGGCCGCATCGTAAATTCGGACAGGATACTGCAAACCCGGTAAATCCGGATAACGTTTTTATTCCACCATATTACCCGGATCATCCGGTAGTCCGGAAAGACTGGGCTATGTACCTTGAAAGTGTGCAGTTGCTCGATCAACATGTGGGACGGGTGCTGCAACGACTAAAAGATGAAGGACTTGAGCAGAATACGATTGTAATGTTTTTTGCTGATCAGGGCCGGCCCCATGTGCGCGGAAAGCAATGGCTGTATGATAGCGGCATTAAAGTTCCGTTAATTGTCCGCTGGCCCGGCCAACTGCCCGCTGATGAAGAAAGAAACACATTGGTTAGTTTGATCGATATTCCATATACCAGTTTGTTACTTGCCGGTATTGAGCCTCCCGAACATTTACAGGGACAGGATTTTCTTCTCGACAATGATGAACGGGAGTATGTTTTTGCAACTCGTAACCGTACCGATGCTGTTGTTGATCATATCAGGGCGGTGCGTTCCAAAGAGTTTAAATACATTCGTAATTTTATGCCGGAAAGGCCATACCTGCAATTTGGACATTACAAGGAATTCAGATATCCGACTTTGCAAGTGCTTAAAACGCTTCATAAAAAAGGTGAATTAACCCCCGCACAGGAAAAATTCATGGCCGAAAAAAAACCTGAGGAAGAACTATACGATGTGAAAAATGATCCATACGAAATAAATAATCTTGCGACAGATCCGGAGTATGTTGTCGTACTTGATTCGTTGAGAGACGCTTTGCAAAACTTGATGGTGGAAACCAAAGATTTGGGAGGCTATGATCCCGACAATTACGACTCACTGCTGATACGCAGGGAACAGAAATATGGACCCCGCTGGAAAGAACGTGGTATTGATCCGAAAAAAATCGATCCGGAAGCATACCTCCAATGGTGGGAAAAACAACTGGGCGTTGAATAATTTTTTAATTGGTGCCCGCACCCAGCCTGATTACCGTAACCCGGTATAATAGAGCGGCTTACAGCCGAACCTGTGAAAGTTAATATACCTCTGTGGTATCCGTAAAAGTTTCGGATCCGTTAATATATAATACTTTTGTGTTGTTGGGTAATTTGGATCCATTAATATAGTAATACATCATAATGCTGTCCTGAGGTTGACTCCGATCGAAGCGAATCACGAGGTCACTGCGTTTACCGGATTCCATCGAACTGAAAGATTGTTCGTTCTGCGTGTAATTGTATGTTGATACTTTCCAGTTTACCGGGCCGTTTGGGGAAACAAAAAAACCCCACTTACCTCCGCTCAGGACAATCTTTAACGATCCTCCCAAAGGAATATTTGCAGCCATGCTGTAATTATCGCCTGCCTGGAAAGTGTTTTTATCCTCATAAAGAATATTTTCACCATAATCGCTAAATTCGGGATAAGTTACCAGACTGGTAATCTCAAAATCGGTGTTTTCAATAAACTGATGAACATATGTTTCGAAATCCGGTAGATTGTGCTCCATATTCATTTGGGCATATTTTGTTTCCAGATTTTGGCGGACATCCGAAAGATTTAAAATTGAAGCATGGTTTATCAGCGAAGTTTTTAGTTCTTCCGTGTCAAGTGTACCGTCTTGATGCATATCGGTAATTATGTTTGCCATTAATTCGGATAATTCGGATACATTGCGATAACCTTGCAAAATTACCGAAACAGCCAGTAATATTCCATTATCTTCACCATTCTGCGAGATGTCAAGCTGCTCTGAGAAAGCAATGTCCGGTTTTTCAATTTCAAAAACCGAAAGAATTTCCATTTGTGCTTGTTTTTTAGCTTCTTCAAATGATTTTCCCTCTGAAAGCAGGTATTCAACCCGTGGTTTTTCAAGATGTGATAAAACATTGATATTCAAATTTGTTTTATCTGTTAGGTCTGAAATGGCATGCAGTGTTAGTTGCGCAACAGAGTTTTCTCCTCTTACTTCATTAAAATAGAATCCATTGGCCTGCAGTTTAACAAAATCTGAACTTAGTTGTAAACTGCGAAGTTCAAACGTACCGGTATTGTCAATGATCTGTGAGCTAAAGGTCTTTCCGGTCTGGATTAAATCTTCAGTTAGCTCCGAAATTTGGATAGATGTTCCGTTGTTGTACGGCCCTTTTTGTACATAACCTGTAAGTTCAACTACCCGGTCTTCATCCGGGGAATTAGAGTCTTTTTCACATGCAAACACCAGCATGGCGACTATGAAAAGAGTAATAATATTTTTTAGCGATGACATAACAGTGGTTTTAACGGTTAATTGTATGGTACAATATCTGAAAAAAAACAATACAAGTCAAATTATTTTTAATTTTTATGCGTAAATGAGTATAAAATGCAAATGTTCATACGTTTATTTCTTCCACCAATATGGAAGAACCAAACCGTTCAAGGGGAAAAGTAAAGGTAACATGCGCATCGACAAATGAATACGTATAATCGTTTCATTGCCGGTATGCCTTAATCCAATGTATATCCTCCTCTTTGAGTTTCGGATAGGATACTTCTGCCAGAAAATCATTCATGGTTGTGCAGATTTGGTTAGATGTAAAAAATAAAAAAGGATTGACTTATTTGTCAATCCTTTTTTAAGATTATGTACTGAATATTAATAACTTGCGGGAACGTATTCCGCTTCCTGTAAGAATTCAAGGCTTTTTTCCACGCTCTGAATGGGGGTATAATTGTAATCTTCTACTTCAACAATAATTTCTTCAACACCGGATTGTTCGGTATATTGAAATATATTTTCAAAATCCATTTTACCGCTGGCTCCAACTTCCGCTTCATCTTTCACATGCCACAGTAAAAATCTTCCGGGGTATTTTTCAAAATAAGTCACCGGATCAGCATTTCCTTCAACAACCCAGTACAAATCCATTTGGTAAAATACTTTCTCCGGGTCAGTGTTTTGAAGCATGTAATCGTACATTACTTCTCCATCAAGCGAGTCAAACTCGTGGGCATGATTGTGGTAACCAAATGTAACGCCTTTGGCATTACATTTTTCTCCAATAGCATTAAAATAGTCACAATACTTTTGAAGATTTTCCAGGCTTTCATAGGCATCTTTACCCATCGAAGGTTTTACAATATATTTTACTCCAACGGCAAGATGATCATTTATAGCCTGATCCCACCATGCCATTATCGAATCCCATTCGGCTTCGGAGGGCAAATGCGGCCCTGTGTGTGAACTTAACATTTTCAGGCCTTTATCAACCAGCAATTGCTTGAAATTCGCCGGTTCCATACCATAAAATTTACCGTCGCCATAACCTGCAGCTTCAACAAAAGTATAACCCATCGTTCCAACACTGTCGAGGGTGGCTTCAGGATTTGCTTTCATGTCATTGCGAATTGACCATAACTGTAAGCCAATTTCCTTTTGTTTTTCTTCCTCCGCTTGTTGCGGACCAGCGCAGGATAGCATTGCTGATAATACAATAATGATTCCTGCTGCATACGATACCAGACTGGATGATTTAGAATTTGTTTTCATAATAAAGATGGTTTAAAATTTAATTTGCAAAATTACATATTTTATAATATTATTAACTGTATGGTAGTATGATTTTTCAATTAACTTTTTCATAAATCGAATGTTCTTTATAAAAAGCAATGGTTATGAATAGAAAAATAGGTTTAGTTGTATTTGGAGTAATGATGATGATGACAGGTTGTTACGCGCAACCAGATCCTTTTGAGGGAATGGAAAACAGCAAGGTTCTGCCAATGCTAAAAAATCTTCCGTATGAGCATGGAGGGTGGAACATTGAGGCAACGGATGGGAGGTATTTATATAACCTGATTACAGAAAACGGCTATAAGAGCGGGCTCGAAGTTGGTACTTCAAATGGTTATTCCACCTTATGGCTGGGGCTGGCATTTAAGCAAACCGGGGGAGAGATTATTACCATTGAAATAAATGAAAACAGGGCAAACGAAGCCAGAAAGAATTTTAAGAAAGCCGGATTGGATGATGTTATCGACTCCCGCCTGAACGATGCACTCAAAGAGATACCTGGCCTTGAAGGAATGTTTGATTTTATATTTCTCGATGCTGCCAAGTCCGATTACCTGGAATATTTACGTATGCTCAAACCAATGCTTGAACCAGGCGGTGTAATTACAGCGCATAACGTGATTAATCTGCAATCTGGGATGAAAGATTTTTTGGATACCATCAAAAATGACCCGGAATTCGAAACTGAAATTGTCGAAACCAGTCACCATGGTATTTCTGTGAGTTTTTACAGGAAGTAAAAATGGTCAGTCCTGGGAATAACTACATTTCGCAATTCTGCCTGCATCATGTGATGTTCTTTTAGAAGAACTACCCGGCGTAATTTTTTCAACTAATGAACCAATTTTTTTATACTCCTGGTAAATGGTTATTCTTATGAACATCTTTTTATTTACTCTTGACTGGCTGGTAAAAGATTAGTAATATTGAGGAACTAAAATTAATTTTTTAAAATCCATGAATTATGGCACGAAAAGTTACCTTATTCACCGGCCAGTGGGCCGATCTTCCCTTCGAAACCATGTGTTTAAAAGCTAAAACCTTTGGCTACGATGGGCTTGAGCTGGCCTGCTGGGGCGATCATTTTGAAGTTAATAAAGCCGATCAGTCTTATTGCGACAGGAAACTGGAGACCCTTAAAAAGCACAGCCTCGATATTTTTGCAATATCAACGCATCTTGTCGGACAGGCAGTTTGTGATAATATTGATCAACGTCATAAAGCCATATTGCCGGATTATGTTTGGGGAGATGGTGATCCCGAGGGTGTGCGGCAACGGGCAGCGGAAGAGGTCATTAAAACCGGTGAGGCTGCCAAAAAGATGGGACTTGACACCGTCGTCGGTTTCACAGGAAGTTCCATCTGGCATTTGTTGTATTCTTTTCCCGGGGTACCACCGGAAATGATTGAAGCAGGCTATGAAGATTTTGCAAAACGCTGGAAACCCATCCTCGATGAATTCGATAAGATGGGAGTGAGGTTCGCACTGGAAGCTCATCCTACCGAAATAGCTTTCGACATTGCTACAGCCGAACGCACGCTTGAAGCGATCAATCATCACAAAGCATTCGGGTTTAATTATGACCCCAGCCATCTCGGTTATCAGGGAGTAGATTACATCGATTTTATTTATCGGTTCAGTAATAAGATGTACCACGCGCATATGAAGGACGTTGGTTGGTCTGACAGACCTACCGATGCCGGTGTTTTCGGTGGTCATCTAGCATTTGGAGATAGAAGAAGATTTTGGGATTTCAGGAGCATCGGAAGAGGAAATATTGAGTTTGAAGAAATCATCCGCGCACTGAACCGGATCAATTACACCGGGCCATTATCCGTTGAATGGGAAGACAGCGGCATGGATCGCGAAGAAGGAGCTAAAGAAGCATGTGCTTTTGTGAAAAATGTAGATTTTAAACCGTCAGACGTTGCTTTTGATGCTGCTTTTGAAGATGAAAAATAATCAGAATACTTATTACCTTCATATTTGTTTAAATTTTTTATGTATTTGAAAATGAAAAAGATTTTTATTGTTTTCCTTGGTGTTTTCTTGTTTTTATCCGGGTATGCTCAAATACCGAGGCCGGAGCATCCCAAACCACAGTTTGTCAGGGAGGCCTGGATGAATTTAAACGGAATGTGGGATTTTGAATTTGATTTTGGGGTAACAGGTGAGGAGCGGGGTTGGTATTCGGATCCCTCAGCGTTTTCCGAGAAAATTCTTGTTCCGTTTTGTCCGGAAAGTAAATTGTCAGGCATTGAATATAAAGATTTTATGCCGGCAGTATGGTATCACCGCCAGTTTAAATTACCGCCAGACTGGAGTAATCAAAGGGTATTTCTGCATTTTGGAGCGGTTGATTATGACTGTAAAGCCTGGGTGAACGGGGAAGAAGTTGGTCGGCATTATGGTGGTAGTGTATCTTTTAGTTTTGAAATCACAGATGCCCTGCAAGCCGGTGAAAATGATGTTGTTGTTCGTGCAATAGATGATATTCGTTCGTACGAACAACCCGCGGGGAAACAAAGCCAGGCTTTCTATAACCAGGGATGCTGCAAATATACCAGGGTTACCGGCATTTGGCAGACTGTTTGGCTTGAAGCAAGGCCCGAAAGTTTTATAAGCAGGGTAAGGGTTATTCCTGATTTGGATAACAGCCGCTTTGTTATTATACCTGAGTTCGACAATTATAAAAATGGTCAGAAATTTCGTGCAATATTGAAGGATCAGGGTAAGGTAGTTTCTGAAGCAACTTCAATGACAGATGGAGGAACTGCGGTACTCGATATTAAAAAGCCGAAAACATGGAGCCCTCAGGACCCATTCTTGTATGATCTTGACTTCGAACTTCTGGAATCAGGAAAACCACTTGACATGGTTAAGAGTTATGCCGGTCTTCGGAAGATTCATCTCGCAGGAAATAAAATTTACCTGAACAATAAACCAATTTTTCTGCGTTTTGTGCTTGATCAGGGATTTTATCCCGATGGGGTCTGGACAGCTCCGACAGATGAAGATTTAAAAAAAGATATCGAGTTATCAATGAATGTAGGATTTAACGGTGCCCGGTTGCATGAAAAAATATTTGAAGAACGATTTCATTACTGGGCGGATAAGCTGGGCTACCTGACCTGGGGCGAATTTCCCGATTGGGGAATTCCCCGGACTTATAATAAACCCATGGCCTGGGTAAACCTGACCCGCGAGTGGCGCGAAGAAATCCTGCGTGATTTTAACCACCCGTCAATACTAACATGGACCCCGATGAATGAAACGCATGATTTTAAACGCGGCTACGAGGAATACCGACGTGCAGCCGAGGAAGTATACCACCTCACAAGCGACCTGGATCCAACACGACCCGTGAACAACTCCAGTGGGTGGCTGCATATCATCACCGATATCTGGACGGTACATGATTATGCACAGAATCCGGAGAATTTGAGAAAACGGTACAAAGATTTAAAACCCGGGGGAAAAGATGAAGTGCACATGGCCCCCTGGGGTTGGTTGGGAAATGCTCCTGAATATGATGTGGAATATGAAGGTCAGCCTTTCGTTGTGGACGAATACGGCGGAACATTTTGGACGCCGGATTATGCAGATGATGAACCCAGGGGAAACGGCAGGGAACAATGGGGATATGGCAAATCGCAGCAGGAAGTAACCAGACTCCTTGATGAATTAACCAAAGCACTTCTTGAAAATCCTGATATTGCAGGTTATACATATACCCAACTAACCGATGTGGAGCAGGAGGTAAACGGGATATACACATTTGATCGTGAATTAAAATTCAATGCTGAAGAACTTCGCGAGATATTTGGCGGACCAGCAGCAATTGAAAATCAGTAATAATCAAAAACCAAACAAAAAATGAAGAAAATTAAATTGGGAATGATGGGTGGAGGTAAAGGTGCTTTTATTGGCGACACCCATCGAATCGGAGCAAAAATCACAAATATGTACGAAGTTGTCGGGGGTGTATTCAATCGTGATTTTAACACAAATATGGAGTTTGCAAAGGAATATGGTCTTGATGAATCAAGAATATACCACGATGTGGATGAATTGATTGAAAAAGAACTTGCACTGCCGGAGAATGAGCGAATGACCGCGGTAGCCATTGTAACACCCAACAGCAGTCATTTTGAAATTGCTTCAAAACTTGTTAAAAACAAATTTCATATTATCTGCGATAAGCCAATGACCACTACAGTTGCTGAGGCCATTGAGCTGGAACGATTAGTTAAAGAAAACAACGTAGTGTTTTGCCTTACCCACACGTATACCGGATACCCAATGGTAAGGCAAATGCGCGAAATGATAAAATCCGGTGCAATTGGTGAATTTCAGCGAATAGATGTGCAATATTATCAAGGGTGGGTGAATGATCTGTTGCAAAGTTCAGGTGGAAAACCGGAAATTTGGCGAATGGACCCGAAATATGCAGGTGCGAGTAGCTGTATGGCTGATATCGGTGTGCATGGTTTCAACCTGATTGAATATACCACCGGCCTGAAAATTAAAAAAATTCTCGCTGACTTAAATAACCTGAAAGAAGATATTCCTTTGGATTTGGATGGAACGGTGTTGCTGCGGTTCGATGGTAATTTTAAAGGAGTAATACGTGCCAGCCAGATTGCTACAGGTGAAGAAAATAATGTAAAAATTGCCGTTTATGGTTCCAAAGCAGCATTGAAGTGGGAACAGGAAGATCCGAATTATCTGTATCTCATCAGCGATAACGAACCCAAAAGAACCTATAAACCAGCGCATGTTTATAACTCGGAATTTGCACAAGCCAGTCACGTGATGCCACCTGGCCACCCCGAGGGAATCTATGAAGCATTTGGCAACCTTTACAAAGGTGCGGCCAAAGCCATTTATGGTCAACAACTTTTCGACCGTGAATTCCCGGATGTTACCGATGGTGTTCGAGGAATGAAATTTATTGAAAGCGTTGTGAAATCAAATAAAGAAGGTAACGTTTGGATAAATATTGATTAAAAATATCGTACTACATATCTCATCTTTTTAAAAAAACTATTGTAAAGCCAATTTGTTAGTTTTGTTGGAATGAAACAAATTGGCTTTCGTTATTAAAATATTTAAAATCGACTGTTTACGATTTAGCTACACTACCTTTTCTGTGAAAAGAAAGTGAGACTAAATCGGGCGAATGCAGCCTTTGGCGGCACAAGTTCTGCTATGTCATCAATTAAAATTATAACTTATGAATAGAGCAGGTTAGCTTTTCTTACAAATTTGATTCATTATAATAAATGTAATCAATGAAAATCCCAGCCCATAAAAAATGGGGTCTAATCCCAGGGGAAGTGGTATTTTCAATACAACAAGCAATAGTGTTAAACCTCCACCCGAAATCATTGAAACCATTGCTGCCAGCGTATTTTTAATATTGAAAAACAGTCCGCCTGCCAAAGGCACAAAAAGCCCGGATACCATAACAGCATATGAATTCAACATCAATTCGAGTACTCTGGGCATATTGTAAGCAATGAATATCGCCAGAACTCCTGTAATAAAAGTAATCAATTGTGAAGCGCGAAGACGGTTTTTTATTCTTTTAAATTTCAGAATATCTGCAAGTAAATTACCTGATGCAGCGATCAGGCAACTGTCTGCTGTTGACATGATGGCTGAAAAATAAGCAGAAAGCATGATCCCCATCATTCCGACAGGCAGGTGGGTACGCAGTAAAAGCGGAAGGCCCAGTTCCGGATCGATGTCTCCGGCAGCAGGAAAACCTAATCCAGCAAATTGTCCTTTTAAAAAAGCTACTCGTGCAAATAACCCCAGAAAAACACCCAGAAAGGCCATAAAAGGATATTCAAACAATCCGGCGATAAACCATGCCCTTTGTGCTTTTTTACTGCTTTTCGAGGCGTAAATCCGCTGGTAAAGGGTCATCCCGATAAACCATATGGGTACGATGGTTATCACCCAGTTGGCAAGTGTCTTCCAGGTGATATTGTGAAGTGAAAGAAAGGTATCAGGTAATTCAGCGCGGATAGCTTCAAAACCGCCAATGGCATTCAGTGATAGAGGAATACCTATTAGTGATAAACCAAGAATGAGAATAATCCACTGGATAGTATCAGTATAAATGACGGCTTTCAGTCCGCCAAGCACGGTGTAAACAATGGCAATGGAACCCATGATTAACAAGGCATAGTTGAAATTTAAATCAACAAACGAAGCGGAAGCTAATTTGGCCCCAGCCAGAATTTGAGAACTTGTAAACCCGATGTAACCAATGGCGGAAATAAGGGCAGCAATCAATGCTACATTTTTACCATAAAATTTTTCAAATAATTGCGGGAATGACAGTAATTTATGTTCCTCGGCAAGTTTGTATACCTTCGGAATTAACAGCACAGCAGATAACCAGGCTCCTACCAGGCCGGTAAACAGCATCCATGAACCTGACAGGCCAATGGCAAAACCCAGTCCACCCAATCCAATGGAAAATCCTCCGCCAACATCTGTTGCAACAACTGATAATCCAATATGTACACTGCCCATTTTCCTGCCTGCAACAAAAAAATCTTCATGTGAGTCATTTTTACGAAAGAAAAAGTACCCCACACTCAACATGAATATCATGTAGGCAACAAATATCGATAGATCAATCCAGTGCATGAAAAACTAATTGATGGCCCGAACAACCCGGGAAAGGGGTTGTCGTGATTATTTTTCCGTGAGGTTGTAAAGTGGCGGATGAACATCATTTGCTACAACGCCGTCTTTTTTCAGAGACAATATATTTTTAAGCGCCGATGTATATGAAAGATGCAATTCTTTGGCAATCCTGCCGAGTGAACTTAGACCGTTGTTAGCTAAAAATGCTACAATTTCTTTTTGAATCCTGTTTAAATCTGACATGTACTTTTCTTTCTTATTTAAGTGGTTTATAATAAACATTCATACTTTCAATTTTTCCTGAGATATTGGTGTTTTTTACCAACGTTCCGGAATATTTATATCCATTTTTCAGGAAAGTTATGTTCATGGCCGGCGAATGCAGCCTGGCAATGGTATATGCTGTTTTTATCCCATGTTTGGCAAGCTGTTTTTCCATTTCATACAAAAGATAGCAAGCCAGCTTCCGGCCACGAAATTCAGGATCAACAGCAAAATCTGTCATCTCTGAATTTTTATATTTATCATCAATTTCAGCCGATGAAACTGCCGTTAACCGGTTGTCTTCCCTGATACCGAAGTACCTGACATGGGTTTTCATCGTATCTTTGATGTATTCCGGATCGTGGATCGGAAAAGGATATGACTTAAAAACTTTTTTATAAATTTTCGCAATCTCTGTAGCATCCTGAATTTGTAATTCTTTCATCGGCATCTCAACATCCGGCTTGAAAACTGTGTTGGGATTAAAACTTCCGAGCATCTCTTTGAAGGATTTCAACGCCTCAGGATCGGCATGAGCACGATTTTTATCATAAAACGCAGACACGAAAAAGGCATCTGTTTTTCCATAGTAAAAATTTGGTATTACCGCTTCGATACTAAAATTCTTTTCAATTAGCACCGGCAATAGATTTGATGGTATTTTAGCAAATATTTTTGTATACCCGTTAGCTTCAACAAGCCGATGGATGGATTCAAATATTTTTGCAGGATCATCCTGTTCAGAGATACGCATAAGGTAAACCCGGTTATTGAGTTTACCATGCTGTATCAATGATTCACCAACAACTTCAATTTTATCATTCTTCTGTTTCGCCTCTACGTCTGTATCTTTCATTTTCATCAGGTACTAATGCAATGGTGTTATCAAAATCGGATAACAGTTTGTCAACTCCCACAGATTTAAATTCCATGCCTTCATTAAGGTCGAGATCAAGATTGCAATTTACACAATCCCGGTCACAAAATGTGGGTTTGTATTCATCGGGTTCTTTATAAGTTGTAATCACTCCTTCATAGTTTCGGAGTACTACTTTGTTTGTTGACCATGAGATAATGTAATTCGGCATTACCGGTATTTTTCCTCCACCTCCCGGAGCGTCAATAACATATGTTGGAACAGCAAAACCACTGGTATGGCCAATGAGACTTTCAATGATTTCAATTCCTTTCCCCACAGGGGTTCTGAAATGGGATAAACCTTCGGAAAGATCACATTGATAGAGATAATAAGGCCTTACCCGGTTTTCGACCATTTTATGGACAAGCGTTTTCATTATCCGTGGACAGTCATTGACATCTGCCAGCAAAACAGTCTGGTTTCCCAGAGGTATACCTGCATCTGCCATTTTCCGAAGTGCTTCTTTCGAAGAAGAGGTAATTTCCTTCGGATGGTTAAAGTGGGTATTTATCCATACCGGATGAAATTCTTTAATCATGTTCACAAGGTCATCTGTTATACGGTAGGGCAGAACAACCGGGGTTCGGGTACCGATTCTGATGATTTGCACATGTTCAATTGACCTTAATTCGGTTAATAGCCATTTGAGGTAATTATCCGAAAGCATCAGCGGATCACCTCCTGAAAGCAATACATCTCTTACTTCCGGATGTTCCTTGATGTAATTAATACCCTTTTTAAGCTGTTCTTTTTCAGGAATAAAATCAACATCACCAACTTTACGCTTTCGTGTGCAATGACGGCAATACATCGCGCAAATATTGCTTACATGGAACAATACCCGATCCGGGTAACGATGCGTAATTCCTTCTACAGGACTGTCGCTGTCTTCGGATAAAGGATCTCCCATTTCATATTTTTGAACAAGCAATTCCTTGCTATCGGCAAATGATTGCTTGAAAACGGGATCTTTTTTATAATTGTCCTTGTCAATCAACGATAGATAATATGGCGTGATTGAAAGAGGAAAACGCCGGATGGTCTCCTCATATATTTTACGGTCGTATTTATCAAATCGGATTCCTGAAATTTTTTCAAAAGTTTTTATATCCCGAACGGTGTGTCTTACCTGCCACTTCCAGTCTTTCCAATCCGCTATTTTGGATTTTGGATTGATTTTTTCCGCGATCTTCTGCTGTACACTGTTATAAATTTTCATGAAATTTAAATTGGTTTAACTTCAAACTAATTGTATTTCGTGCAAGAAATAAATTCTTCATCCTACAAACATTAAATTCACAACATGCACCGTATTAAAATTATACGGTACATTGAAAAATCAGTTACTAAGCGATATTACGATTGATTTACCTTGACGCTATTGTCATTAATTATTCAATTATGAATGAAGAATTAATTTCTACGGAAAGCAAATATAGAAATTATAGCCTTTATAAGCAAATACCGTAAGTTGTATTTGTTCTGATTGCAGTTTGATTTATTCTTAACATACTTTATGTTAGTGAGTTATGATTTTTATTTAAAATTGTTTTAATTATTCAAAATTAATTTTATTCTAAAAAGCAGTATGATTTGTTTTTACAGAAATGGTTTATTCGTCCGGTGGAATTTCAGGATTTGCTTCTAATTCACTTATATTTAACAAATCGATAAGCAACTGTATGCCGGTTTCAATTTGTTCAACTTTTTCAGCGGGCAGGGCAGATAATTTTGCTGTCAAACGTTCATCAAATATTGGTGGTATATTCGTAATTAATTCATCACCGGCTGATGTCAGAGTAATTACTGAGACTCTTTTATCTCCGGATTTTGGCAGCCTGGCAATGAATCCTCTTTTCTCTAAGCGATTTATAATCCCACTGATTGTGCTTGGATTCAGGTTAAGAAATTGGCGAATGTTGTTTTGGGAATTTTGGTAATTCGGAGATAATTTCAGAAAGTTTAAACAAAGTACCTGAGGGATACTAACTCCGTACTCTTTCTGGTTTCTCTTGGATTCGAGGTTAATTGAGCGTACAATTTTACGGATGTTAATTAAAATATCGGTCGCGTCCATATAAAACATTTTATTTCATTCATTATCAATCAATGATATCATTTTCAAGTTCATCGGAATACCAAACCTTGTATTTTCCGGTGTCATCGTTATAAATAAGGTAACCCGAAATATCATCAATGGATTTAATAAGGTCAACGGATTTTTTCAGCCCCATTACCATGCATGCAGTGGCGTATGCATCAGCGGTGATGCATTTATCAGCAAAAATGGTAACGCTTAATAGATTTTGACTTACCGGATACCCTGTTTTTGGGTTGATGGAATGCGTGTATTTAACGCCATCTTTCTCATAGTATTTTCTGTAATTACCGGATGTGGCCAATGAGCGGTTTTTCAGATATAACCGTGTATATAAATCAGCACCGGGAACATTGTTGTTTTCAACAGGTTTATCCAATCCAATTCTCCAAACTTCACCATTCTCATTTTTTCCGCGGGCCTTAATTTCACCACCAATTTCAACGAGATAGTTTTTAATTCCCATGTCTTCAAGATATTCAGCTACAACATCCACCGAATATCCCTGCGCGATGGCATTGACATCAAGAATGATTTCTTTTTTTTCTTTTACGACCTTGTTATCCCGAACCTGGATCATGTTCATACCTACAAATTGCAAAAGCGAATCAATGATAATGCTGTCAAATTCGACCTGCCCCCCGGGCCCAAATCCCAGTGCGTTGACGATTGGCCCTACCGTAATATCAAAATAGCCATCGGTTTCTTCATAAACTTCTTTCGCTTCATTGAGCACCACCAAAAGCTTATCATCAGCTTCAATTTCCGGTTGATTGGCATTTATTCGGGAAATGATTGATTCAGGAATGTATGTTGAAAGGGAAAGGTCAAACTGATGCAATACAGAGTCAATCTGCTGTGTTAGATCGCCATAGCCTTTGTTTTCATATGTGATGTGATATGTTGTTCCCTGCGTGTAACCAGCAATTTTGTAATGCTCGGATGTTGATCTTAACCTGAAAAAAGCAACAATGGCAAATGTGATAACTACCAACGAGAAAAAAATAAATTGTCTCATGTATGTAAATTAAAATTATAACTTATGAATAGGACAGGTTAGAAAAACCTGACGTTTACGATGCTCATACTCATAAGCTTTTCCGGGAATCTAACATACCCTGATTCCGGTTCATTCTGGAAAATTCACGCAAACTGCAGAACGAAACTGAATGATTAACCTCCAAAATCATCAAAATCTATCATTTCGTCCGGGACGCCGAGTTCGTAAAGCATTTTCTGCACTGCATCATTCATAACCGGAGGCCCGCAGAGGTAGTATTCCAGTTCCTCTGGTTCATCCTGTTTGCTCAGGTAGTTGTCATATAATACCTGGTGGATAAAGCCCACATGGCCATCCCAGTTGTCTTCTTCTTTCGGCTCAGAGAGGGCTATGTTAAATTCGAAATTCGGAAATTGTTTTTCTATTTCACGAAAGTCTTCTTCATAAAAAATTTCACGTTTTGACCGGGCACCATACCAATAACTTACTTTACGGTTTGTTTTCAAGGTATGGAACAGGTGGAAAATATGAGAACGTAGAGGCGCCATTCCCGCTCCTCCGCCAATATAAATCATTTCGTTGTCGGTTTCTTTTATAAAAAACTCTCCGTAAGGTCCTGAAATGGTTACTTTATCTCCAGGTTTTCGGGAGAAAACATATGATGAACACACGCCTGGTGCTAC
>CAZAMT010000046.1:0-18830 GCA_964486145.1 uncultured Bacteroidales bacterium | reverse complement strand
CATAAATAATTTGGTACAAAATGAATAACTCCGCTCAACGCTTTATGAAAAGCATTTCTCAGGCCAGTTCAAAATACACAGAAGTTTTTGAAAGCAATCAATACAAAATTCTTATGATGCTAATTTCTGTTTATAATTTACCACTATTAAAATTAAAACGCTGTTGACGCTGATTTTACAGATAATCGCTGATAGAAAAAATCCGCGTAAATCCGTTCGATCTGTGTTATCTGCGTTCCATTTACCCAAATAATCATCCTTTATCTTTGGCGGGACAGGTTGTTTGTTTTAAGCTTAATCATGGATATTTTGTTTAAAATTTATTTCACGCAAAGTCGCTAAGACGCGAAGAGCTTTTAAGCATGATTCCTGCTTTGGCGGAACAGGTTGTGTGTGTTAAAACTTTGTCATGGATGTTTTATTAAATGATTGGAACAAACCTATGAAATATCATTGCCTTGCTCATGATAATACCATAATTTGCTTAAGAATATAAACTGTATTGATTATGAAATTTGATCCGGCAAATAAAATTCAGGACCTTCATCAATTTGGAGAATTTGGAGGAGTAAACCCCTCGATTACCGATTCTTCAACATTTACATTTATGACTGCAG
This sequence comes from uncultured Bacteroidales bacterium, assembly GCA_964486145.1. Classification (GTDB taxonomy): domain Bacteria; phylum Bacteroidota; class Bacteroidia; order Bacteroidales; family JAAAOM01; genus CAZAMT01. The sequence continues at coordinate 18,213 of CAZAMT010000046.1, read as the reverse complement.
ATACGATGGTGGACACTTTCCATGGTGAAACAAAAGGTTGCTTTCTGTATTCGCGCCACTGGAATCCGAGTAATAAGTACCTGGCCGATGCTTTAGCTGCCATGGAGGGAACCGAATCGGCATGGATTACTTCCTCGGGAATGGCCGCAATAACCTGCGCCATTCTTCAACTTTGTAAATGTGGTGATCACATAATAACCAGCGTAACGACCTACGGGGGCACCTATGCTTTCCTTAAAAATTACCTTCCAAAATTCAACATTGAAGTATCATTTGTTGATATTTCAGATTTGGAAACCGTAAAAAATACAATAAAAGAAAACACGCGGTTAATTTATACCGAATCACTAACAAATCCTTTACTGGTATTATCGGATGTGCCAAAACTTACTGAAATAGCAAATAACGCTGGAATTAAACTTATTGTTGATAATACGTTTAGTCCGATGGTTATTTCACCTGCAAAACTTGGTGCTCATATTGTTGTTTACAGTATGACAAAATTTATCAATGGGAAAAACGACTGTGTTGCCGGCGCAATATGTGGTACAAATGAATTTATTGATTCATTAAGCGATGTAAATTCAGGAACAGCAATGCTTCTTGGCCCGGTGCTTGACCCGCTGCGCTCTTCTTCTATTTTGAAAAACCTGAATACGCTGCACATCCGTATGCAACAACACAGCAAAAATGCATTATTCCTTGCCGGAAAATTTAACGAAGCCGGAGTCAGGGTGATTTATCCGGGATTAAAAAACTATCCTCAATATTCCAGAATGGTTGAACTAATGAACAATGAGTATGGATTTGGAGGAATGCTGGCAATAGACCTTCAAACAGCAAAAAAAGCATCAGATATTATGCAGGCCATGCAGGATGCAGATGTGGGTTACCTGGCAGTAAGCCTGGGATATTTCAGAACATTATTCAGCAATTCCGGAAGAAGTACATCCTCAGAAATTCCGGAAGATATACAGCGATCCATGGGGTTGTCTGAAGGTCTTGTGCGTTTTTCTGTTGGCCTTGATCATGACATTGAACGCACATGGCATCGGATTTATACATGTCTGAAAGATTTTGATATGTTTTGATTGGTTGCAACAATTTGAAAATATGATAATTGCAGAACTTTCGTAAACTATGACAAATTCTAAATAAGTCAGTTTGTAAGGGTATTTAATAATCCTGTCGTCATTGTTGGAAAGTCAGAACTAAATGCACAGGATTGTTTTTCATAGCGTGGTTGTTTTTTTCTTTCTTAAAACTTCACTTTTTCTTAATCGAATAGAAGAAAATGTTGTGCCGTGCAATTTTCCTGATAGATTGATCCAGAAAAATCAATTTCGTCAGCAATATTCAAGACATGCTGTATCTATTTTTGAACAATTCAATAACAGAGGCATTCTGAATTTCACTTTAAATATTTATAAACAGGTTAACAGACAAATAGAAAGGATGGCTATTCCTCATAATCTTTCATTATATCAAATGAATACATATAATCCGCGTACAACACATTCACCAATTTTAATATGATGTTTTGGGATAATTATTTCGGCACCTTGAAAGGCTGATAGGATGAACATGTGAACAAAAAAATATATAGACGTAATTTAACCTGCATTATTCGGGTTAAAATAGTAAGAATTAACAAGTAATAAAATATGTTAAAAAAAATTGGACTGTTTTTGGCCTCCATTGCACCCGGGTTGTTTTTAATAGGTTACAATATCGGCACAGGAAGTATTACAACCATGGCATCGGCAGGTGCCAGTTTTGGAATGACACTCATGTGGCCATTGCTTCTATCATGCATTTTTACGTTTTTTTTGATTATGATTTTCGGTCGATACACGGCCATTACCGGAAATACTGTGTTACACAGTTATAAAGTCCAATTTGGAAAGTTTGTTGCTATCATTATTTTAATATCATTATTGATAAGTGAGTGGGTATCCTGCATGGGTGTAATGGCTGTGGTTACCCAAACCGTTCAGGAATGGTCGAGGCCGTTAACCAAATCAGGAAACGGCTTTAGTCCGCTGATCCTTTCCATCATCTTCGGAGCCATTTTGTACGGTCTTTTCTGGAAGGGGCAACACCGGTTTTTTGAAAAAGTGCTTGCGCTATTTGTAGGTATCATGGGTCTGTCCTTTGTTCTAACCATGTTCATGGTCATACCTGATCCCGATGATGTATTGTACGGACTTGTTCCAAGAATACCTGAGGGCACAGATGCATTTTTAATTACGGCAGGTATGGTGGGCACCACGATGGGAGCTATCCTTTATGTAGTTCGATCCATTCTTGTGCAGGAAAAAGGTTGGGGCATCAAAGACCTGAAGCATGAACGCAGGGATGCACTTATTTCCGTTTCGCTTATGTTCATTCTGAGCATTGCCATCATGGCCAGCGCGGCAGGCACCTTACATGTAAGAGGGCTCAAAGTGGTAAACGCCATTGATATGGTGAACCTGCTGGAGCCGCTTGCCGGAAGATTTGCCATTTCTCTTTTTGTTGGTGGGATTGTGGCTGCAGGATTGTCATCGCTGTTTCCGATAGTACTGCTTGCTCCCTGGCTTTTTGCCGATTACCTGAACATTCCACGGAACATGAAGTCGACAAGCTCCCGTTTACTGGTGCTTTTTGGAGTATCCCTCGGACTGGTGGTACCTATTTTCGGTGGGAGACCGGTACTGGTAATGATAATATCACAGGCACTGGCTGCCATCGTCAGTCCCTTAGTGATCGGATTAATGATGATCATGTATAATAAAGAAAGCGTCATGGGCAACTACACCGCTAAACTTGCTACAAATCTGCTGTTGGGAGTGATTCTGGCTTTTACGCTGGTGATGGCTGCATCGGGAATTATAGGATTACGGGAATTACTGAATTAATTTAAATATCAAAAATTATGTTTAATGAACGAACCATTTGCTGTTACTTATATGTTATATCGAAATACGGCTATCCACCGCCTGCAGACCAAAGTGTAACCTATTTACGGGAGATGAAAAATCTTGGATTTCAAACGGTTGAACTGGAAGGAATTCGGGAAGAGCATTTAATGAAAATGTTTGACTTGAAAGATACCATAAAAAAGGAGTTGGATGTTCTTCAGTTGAAGGTTCCATATTTTTGCATTGTATTGCCAGGATTAAGCTCTCCAGACGAAAACATCAGAAAGGAAAACCTTGCATTGTTTGAAAAAGGTTGTGCGATAGCTGAGACATTGGGTGCGGGCAGCGTTTTAGACAATGCACCATTGCCTCCATACCAATTTCCCGAGGATATCCCTGTGGTCAGGCATTACGATGAAGATGTGTTGATGAAAGCAAAATTTCCGGAAAATCTGAACTGGAAAACATACTGGGAGCAATTGATTGCAACCTACCAGGATGCTTGTGATATTGCCAGGCATCGAAACCTGAATTACCAGATGCATCCGGCTATGGGTGTGCTGTCATCCACAACAGACGGGTTTTTGCATTTCGCGGATCATGTGAACCGCGATAACTTGAGATTTAATCTCGATACTGCAAACCAGTTTTTTGCAAAAGACAATTTGTTTCTCGCTTTGCTTCGACTGGCTGATCGTATCGATTACATCCATGTATCAGACAATCGCGGTCAAAAAGTAGAGCACCTGCCGGTCGGTGAGGGCAACATCCATTGGGAGCAGTTTTTTGAGACACTGGATAAAATTAATTACAAGGGATCATTCGGGCTGGATATCGGCGGAGATGAATCGGGAGTGAAACATCTGGATGAGGCTTACACCCGCTCTGCAAAATGGCTGGAAGAAAATTATTACAATAAAAACAGGTAACAATGAATACGCACAGGAAGATATTTATACTCACAGTTATGCTTGCTGCATGTTTTCAATGGAAAACATTCGCAAGTCCGAACCACTACATAAACATTTTGGATCACGGGGCTGTTCCGGATGGAGAAACACTGAATACCGGGGCTATTCAGTCTGCCGTTGATATCTGTGCACGTGAAGGAGGCAGTGTTTACATTCCAAAAGGAGATTTTGTTACCGGCACCATTTATTTTAAAGACAATGTCACCATCTATATCGAAGCCGGTGCAACCATTCTTGGTAGTGCTGATATCAACGATTATCCGAAAAACAATCCCGACTACAAATTTTACGGGCAAACCTGGGTAAAACAAAGCTTGTTTTATGCTGAAAACTGCACCAATGTTACCATCGAAGGCAGAGGTACCATCGATGGGCAGGGTGAAGCCTTTCAGGTAACCACCAAAAAGAAACCGGACCGCTACATGAACCGGCCTTATGTGCTCTGGTTCATAAAGTGCACAAATGTGAAGATTGATGGCATCACGCTGAAAAATTCGGCCATGTGGATGCAACATTACATGGCGTGCGATTTTGTTACGATTAACAACATCACAGTGTATAACCATGCCAACAAAAACAATGACATGATCGATGTCGACGGGTGCAAAAATGTAATTATTTCCAATTGTTATGGCGATACTGACGATGATGCCATGACGTTTAAAAGCCTGTCGGGCCGGCTCAACGAAAACATTACGGTTACCAACTGCATACTAAGCAGCCATGTAAACGCGCTGAAATTTGGAACAGAAACCAGTGGTGGTTTTAAAAATGTAACCATTTCAAATATTGTTATCCGTCCATCCCAAAAGCGGGAAGTTATTTACGGCCGCCCGGACGGCATTTGCGGCATTTCCCTTTTGATGGTCGACGGAGGAATGATGGATGGTATCAATATTAGCAATGTGCAGATAGATGGGCCGGAAGTTCCGTTTTTTATTAGATTAGGGAATCGGGGAAGAAAATACAAAGAAGAACAGGAAAATCCTGGTGTTGGCGTGTTGAAGAACATTCACCTGAGCAATATCACCGCAAAAAACGTGGGCACCATCGGTGCATCCATTACAGGCATCCCCGGGCACCGGGTGGAAAACATCACCCTGGACAATATTCACATAGAATATGCCGGCGGCGGTACACACGAAGATGCTCTGAAAAATATTCCTGAACTGGAAGATGCTTACCCTGAATCAACCATTTTTGGTAATTTAAACTCTTATGGTGTGTACATCAGGCATGCTCAAAACCTTCGGTTGGAGGACATTCAGCTTTCAACCGAAGAAAGCGATTTAAGGCCTGCCGTGGTGATGGATAACGCGGTGAATGTTAGTATTTCCGGTTTGCATGCTGAAATTGATGAAGGAATTCCTTCATTCATACGTTGCAGGAATGCTAAAAATATCAATATTCGCGATTCTCAAGTTTATGGCCGGGCTGATTCGTTTATAACTGTTGAAGGTGCTAAATCAGAAAGCATTGTTCTGGAAGGAAACAATCTTTCAAATACAAAGAAAGAGATAAATGTAGCTAATGGCGCTGATTATGGTGAAATAACATCTATAAACAATGTTGAACCATGAATAAAATAAAAATATTAACGCTGGTTTTTTGCGCCTGGTCATTTGCTTTACCTGTCATAGCGCAAATTTCGATAGTTCCATTGCCCCAGGAAATGCGTGAAGGTAAAGGAGCATTCACATTTTCCGGAGATGCATATTCCATTAAAATTGGTACTTCCTCGTTGGAGCAACGGGAACTATTGTTTCAGCAGTTATCTGATGTGATTTCCAAACAATATGGCATTTCACTGGAAAAATCCTCATCCGAATCCGGGATTTGGGTAGGAAATCCTGCCCGGGATAACGATTTAAAGGTATATATGAAAGAGAATGACCTCTGGCCCAATGATCACATCGGGGATCAGGGGTATATTTTACACGTTGAGAAGAACCGGATTGTCATCGCCGCTCAATCCGATCAGGGACTTTTTTACGGGGTGCAAAGTTTAAAGCAGTTGATAAAAGGTGCTGTAAACGATGAGTTGCCGGCTTATACAATCATTGACTGGCCTGATTTAGCTTACCGGGGAGTGATGGATGATATTAGCCGGGGCCCGGTTCCGCACATGGAATTTATGAAAAGTCAGATTCGACGGTTCTCGGAAATGAAAATCAACATGATGTCGTTTTACATTGAGCACATCGTGAAAACCAAATCACATGGCGATTTTGCACCTTCCTCCGGAGGCATTTCCATTGAAGAATGGAAGGAGCTGTCAGACTATGCAGGCAATTACCATGTGCAACTGGTGGGAAGTTTCCAGTCGCTCGGACACTTTGAAAAAATCCTGTCGTTCCCGCAATATTCCCATCTCGGAGAAACCGACCGGATGTTGTCACCCGTGCGTGAAGAATCTTCTGATTTTCTGATCGAAGTAATACGGGAAATGCTTCCCGCCTTCGGTTCCCGTTTTTTTAATGTAAATGGCGATGAAGCGTGGGATTTAGGCCGTGGAAATCTGAAAAAATATGCTGACAGCATTGGTGTTGCGCGCATCTATGCCGATCACATGAACCGTCTGCTCGAGTTTATCATCAGCCAGGGGAAACGTCCGATGATGTGGGGTGACATTACCCTTCAGCATCCCGAAGTGTTTGAAATGCTTCCGGAAGAGGTCATGTTCCTGACCTGGGATTACAGTGCCTATGAATCGTTTGCTGACTTTATTGATCCTGTAAAAAACGCCGGGTACGACTTTATGGTTTGCCCGGGCGTTCTGAATTCGAACCGCATGATGCCTGATTTTAACATGTCCGTCATCAATATCCGGAATTTTGTAAATGAGGGGTTTGAAAAAGGGGCATCGGGTGTGTTAAATACGGTGTGGGACGATGGCGGCAGGCATTCTTTTTCGCGCGACTGGTACGGCGTGGCTTTTGGCGCTGATCAAAGCTGGAATCCAAACAAAAAACCGCTGGATGAATTTGATCACCGGTTTTCAAAAGCGATTTATGGTGATCCTTCATTGAATTATACCAAAGCCATCCATAAAACAAATGAACTGGCGGAGTTTGGTGCAACCCAGGAGATGACAAACAGCATCATGTGGAAACAGTTGATCCCGGAAAGGGGTAAAGATCTTAAGCTGAACCTGGGGGAATGGGATGAAATTGAATCGGTAATAATGGAAGCTAAATCTATGTTAGCTGCATTTGAAACAGTTTATTATCCGATGGATGTCCCTTTCTTAGAATTTACTATGGATCAATACCTCTACCTGGCAAATGCGAGAAAAAATCTTATTGCAGCATCTAAAAATTATGCTTTGGCATGTCACCTTCAAAATGAAGACCGGAGTAAGGGCCGCAACCATCTGATTACATGTCTGAATAATATTGTTGATTCAAAGCAGGTGTTAACCGATTTGAAAAACAGGCTCCAAATTCTCTGGCTCCATGAAAACCGTATGCACTGGTATTATCAGGCCCTGGAGCCTTACAAGGTTGAAATTGAAAACTACAGTGAACTGGAAGGGCTGGTCGAAAATGCGATTAAAGATTTTGATCAGGGCCATTACCTGCCATCACCGCAGGATATTCGTCTTGCTATCTATGAGCAGGAGGGCAGGTATTTTTCATACTGGCTTACGTGCGGCCCGTTCCATATAGAAAATGAATATGGGCCAAAGCCGGATTTTCTTGAGCCTCCCGGTGGAGAAGCGGAGGTAAAACCCTATCCCGGACTACGATTCACGGCAGAAAACGGGAAAGAATTCATGTGGGATAAATATGATTCACCAACACCTGCTGAGATAAACCTGAAGGAGTATTATGAAAAAAACACGGATGCTGTTGCATATGCCTATTGCCGTATCGAAAGTCCGGTAGATAAACTTGTAAAAGCAACCTTTGGCAGTAATGACGGCATTGTGATTTATTGCAATGGGCAGAAAGTTTTTCAAATCCATGAAAAGCGCAGCCTGATACCGGATGAGAATGAAGTCACCCTGCCGTTAAAAGCCGGAAACAACCATATACTCTTAAAAATCGATCAATGGAAAGGCGGATGGGGTTTTTCCTTCCGTTTGCCGGAAGAAAATGTACGAAATCATAAACAGAAATATAAAATCATTGAATAATTATGAAACGAATAAAACAAACAACGAGAACAATTTTGGCTCTTCTTATTTTTTTGCCACCACTGGGTGCACAAAACAAGGAATTGAAGCAGGATATTCTGGATGCAATGAACGATGTGGGCACGTATGCCGCCGATGTTTTGTTGGATGAAGAGGGAAAATCAAAGTGTGATTACAACCTTACCGAAGGAAAATGGTACCCTTACGAACCTGCCTGGCACACAGGGCAGGTCATCTATGGGCTGGTCGAAGCACACAGGGTTACCAGGAATGAAAAGTTTCTGCAGGCAGCGAAACGCGCCGGCGACTGGTGGGTAAGCCTTGAAATAAAAGACCATCCGAAGCTAAAAGGTATGTTGCGTGCGCAACATGGTGACCATGCCGGCGATGTGATTGTTTTTGCAACCGTATCCGATGGAACCGGAGGGCTTTACAAGCTTTATGAAACTACAGGTATTGAAAAATACGCCAAAGTGCCTACCGGTGCCGGTGACTGGATGCTGGAAAACATGTGTGTGCTCGACAAAGGGGTTTGTTATGACAATGTGGATCCCATCACCGGAGAGGTGCTAAAAGACAGAAGTCCGTTCTGGCCCGAAAAAGAAAACCCGACGCTTTATGAAGTAGCCAGGCCGAATACCGAAGGTTCTTTGTTTCTTGATATGTTTAAATACACCGGCAATGAAGAATATAAAGATGCATTTTTAACCCTTTGTGAAAGTTTGTTGGATACTCAGACGGAGCAAGGTCTGTGGATGGATTTCATGCCTAATTTTAAGGAAGCCGGCACCTATCATCCCCGGTTTAATTTATGGTATGCCGAATCGCTGATTGATGCTTATGAACTTACCAGGGACAAACGTTTTTTAACGGGAGCTAAAAAAACCGCTCAAATGTATGCACAGGCGCAAGACGGAGCAGGAACCATTTATTACAAAAACTACGTGGATGGAAGTCGCAATGAAAACTCCATTACCGGTTCAGCAGTAGCCTTTTCAGGGATTATTTGGTTGCGTTTACTGGAACACGGGGAAGGTGAGGAGTTTAAAGAAAACATCGAAAAATCCATAGAGTGGGTTTTGGCAAACCGTTTTTACAGTGACCACCCGGATCCGAATCTGAGAGGAGCTGTTGTAAACACCCGTTTACGTCACCGCAAAGGAAAACTGTGGCTGGTGAACCGTGATGTGGGAACTTCTTTTGGTCTGCGGTTTATGGCCAAATACTATGATTACATAACCAAAAATGAATAAACCAATGTAATTCACCAAAACATGGACTCATTGATTTTTGATTTCATGTTTTGGTTTTCTCAAATACTTAATGAATAGATTATGCCAACACCTACCAAGCAATTGAAGGTTGACAATTTAATAGTTAAAATTTTTAAAACCCGCGATGAGATGGGGCGGGCAGCTTCTTTAGAACTAAAAAATGATCTTGAAACCAGACTGACTAAGGAAAGTATGGCACGCATGATATTCGCTGCAGCCCCGTCACAAAATGAGTTTCTGGAAAATCTAACCCGGCTCAAAGATGTGGATTGGAGCCGGGTTGAAGCATTTCATATGGATGAATACATCGGTTTAAAAGAAGATGCCCCGCAACGGTTCGGGTATTTTCTGAAGCAAAAGTTGTTTGATAAGCTTCCCTTTGGTCATGTGCATTACCTGAATCCGGATACTCTTGACCCTCAGGGTTCAATTACACAATACCAGAAAATACTAAAATCAAAGGCTCCGGATATCGTTGCTATGGGTATTGGCGAGAATGGCCATATTGCATTCAATGATCCGCCGGTTGCTGATTTCCACGATCCAAAACTGGTAAAAATTGTTGAACTGGATGACATTTGTCGTCAGCAACAAGTAAACGACGGTTGTTTTTCATCATTTGATGCAGTGCCGAAAAAAGCCATTACCCTGACCATTCCGGCGTTGTTATCCGGTAAAAGCTTGTTTTGTATGGTGCCGGGAACAACCAAGCAACAAGCAGTTTACAAAACTCTGTATGAAGAAATTAGCGAAGAATGTCCGGCTTCTGTCCTCCGGAGGCATGACCATGCCGTATTATTCCTGGATGAAGAAGCTGCGGCGCTATTGTAAAGATGCGGATAGATTTATTTAAAAGATATTACATCTCTTATCGACAAAAATCTAAAAAAATAATTGACCTTGTCAGGGGGAATTTTTTTTTTGCCGTCATAGAGGTTGAGAAGTTTACTAAGTCAAAACAGCATCGTATGAATCGAATTGAAAAATTTTGTAGGATAGCATTTGTGCTGGTACTGATTATTCTTCCAACAGCAAATATTTTTGCACAGGATAAAGGGAGCATATCAGGCAGGTTGCTTGATGCATCAAATGATGAACCACTTTTTTTTGCCAATATATACATTGAGGGCACGACCATAGGGACCGTTTCAGATCAGGATGGAGAATTCAGATTGGATAATCTTGACCCGGGTCCGGTAACCGTTGTTTTCAATTACATTGGTTATGTTGATGAAAAAGTGGATGTAACAGTTGTGGCCGGTGAAAACACAGTCATACCGGAAGTAAAGTTAGGAACATCAACCATAATGGGTGAAGAAGCAGTAGTTACAGCCCAGCTTAGAGGCCAGGCCGCAGCCATCAACAAACAGGTGAAGTCAAATACCATTATGAATGTTGTTTCCAAAGAAAAGATCCTGGAACTACCAGATCAAAATGCTGCGGAGAGTATAGGCCGGTTGGCGGGAGTGTCCGTTGTAAGGGATGGCGGTGAAGGAAGTAAGGTTACCTTACGGGGATTGTCGCCCCGGTTAAATTCAATTACCTACAACGGGGATAAAATTCCATCAACTGATGATCAGGACCGTTCGGTGGATTTGAGCATGTTCTCAACCGATGCCCTTGCCGGGATTGAATTCCATAAAGCATTGACACCCGACATGGATGGAGATGCCATTGGCGGGCAAATTAATTTTATAGCAAGGAAGGCAAGAAGCGGATTTCACGGACTGGCCAGGATACAAACCGGGTATAATGATCTGGCCCGTGAATTTGGACAGAACAAAGCGAGCCTTTCACTCGAAAATCGCCTGTTCCAGGACAAATTCGGCTTCATTATCAGTGGAAGCTATCAAAATGTAAATCGAAATTCACAGGGATATACCGGTGAATGGACGGATGAAATTAAGCGAAACGAAATATTTACGGTAGCCAAGCTAAACCTGACAGACATCGTTGAGGAAAGGAAGCGCTATAGTGCAAACCTTACGGCTGATTATCGGCTTGAAAATGGTGAAATTATGTTTACCAGCAATTTTGGCCAGACCGATCGTGAGGAAATCAGACGCCGAAGAAGGTACAGGGTGGATGCAGGCTACCAGGAACATGATTTGCGCGATCGCGAGTCGAAAGCCCTTGTCATGTCAAACAAATTAAGTGGGAAACATACCTTTTTTAACAAATTTCAGTTTGACTGGTCTGGTTCGTATGCATTCACCAGCAGTGACAAGCCCTTTATTCAGCGGATACGATTCAGGGAGATAGGGGCTTATACGGCAAATGACGAGAAAACCTATGAACAAATAATTAATGCAGCTAAAAATAACCTGTCATCCACATTTCTTAAAGACGCTTACCTGGATAACCTTGATGTCCAGGACGACAACTACTCTTTGCAGGCCAATCTACAGATGCCTTATCGCATTACACCGGACATTACCGGATTTGTTAAAGTAGGCGGAAAATACCGTGAAAAAAGCAGGAAAACGGATGTAAACAGGGATTGGACTGGCCATTTTGTAGGCGAAGAAATCATCGATAACGGGGCACATGATCCATCATGGGTAGTGAATGAAAACGAAGGATGGATACTCATGGAAAACTTTTTAGGTGATTATGTGGCAGAAGATTTTATGCGCCATTTCGACGAAAGCTATTATTTAGGGCCGGGCGAAGAGCCTGTGAACGGGCCTCACATCAATCCCGAACTGGTGGATCAGTTCAGAAATAATTACTGGAATTACTACATGGAATATCCGCTTGTGGATATTGCTGATTACGAAGCTGGAGAGAACGTTAGTGCAGGATATGCCATGTCTGAGTTAAAATTTTTTGATAAAATTACCTTTATTGGCGGCGTGCGTTACGAGCGAACGAAAAATAATTACAGGAGCATTTTCGGTTCTCCGCAGGTGGACGAGGACGGAAATATTATCAATGTTTCAGGATTAACCGATACAGTGGGATCAAAGGTTCATGAACAGTGGCTGCCCATGTTCCACCTGAAGTACAATTTCCTGAGTTGGGCCGATTTGCGTCTGGCAGTTACAAAAACCTTATCCCGACCTAACTTTTTCAGCCTGGTACCCTGGGAACGCATCAATACCGGTGAATTTATTATGGAACGTGGTGAACCCAATTTAAAGCAAATGACGGCATGGAATTACGATGCGATTTTATCCTTTTATGGAAATTTCGGCCTTTTTACCCTGGGAGGATTTTATAAAGAATTAGACAACATTGATTATACCTTTGAATCTACCATTAAATATAACAATGCTTCCTATGATTTTATTCGACCGGTGAATGCAGAAAAGACGTCTACGATTGCAGGGTTTGAAGTGGATCTGCAAACAAATCTAAAGTTTCTGCCTTCGCCTTTGGACGGTATCGTTATTTCCGCCAATTATACATACATTCATTCAGAAACATATTTTCCAATCCTGATGGTAGAGGATTCCGATGTATTTCCATACGAGCCCATCAAAATTGATACATTCCGTACCGGTCCTATTCCGGGACAGGTTGACAACATTTTCAATGTGTCGCTTGGGTATGAGAAAGGCGGGTTCAGTGCGCGTATATCTCTGATTTACCAGGGGGAAAGCTTATCGGTATCAGGAGAAACCGAAATTGGCGACCTGGCCAGGAGCGTAGGGAAAACTCCTGCATTAGACAATATTGTGGGTGAATCAACCCGCATGGATTTAACAGTGAAACAAAGAATAACCGGTAAATTCTCGGTTTATCTTAATGTAAATAACCTGTTAAACACACCCGACCAGGCTTTTCTTGCAGGTTCAACAAATTACCTGACAACGAGAAATATAATTTACGGAACGACAGCCGATCTCGGACTGTCATATAAGTTTTAATCATTTTTATTAACTAAAAAATTATTTGTTATGAAAAAAGTTTACATTTTATTTGTTTTTGCTTTTCTAATGGGCACAGTCTCTTTTACTGTGGCTCAACGTATTGTACAGGTTGAACCAGGGATAGGAACGTTGAATGATGCTATCAACGGAGATACCCTGGAAGATGGATCGAGAGTGGACTTAAACACAGTTTATGAGCTTCAACGCGGTGAACAGGCACTTTATTCGCTGACCGGTTCGATTGAAAACCGTTTCCCGTTAACCATCGTTGCTGAAGATGGAGATGGTCCCCGTCCTTTCCTTCAACCCAGAATTGCCGAAGGAGGAGGTTCATCCAGAGCATTCAGGGCAAGAGGTGATATTACTTTAAAAGGATTGCATTTCACCAATCGCGACAATGACGGGGGATTAAACACCCGTATGCTACGATGCAGCGCAGATAGCATAAAAATAGTAGTTGACGACTGCTGGATGGATGAAGATGCACAATCCGGACTGCGACTGGACAATCCCAACATGAGAATATACATTACAAATACGGTGATTAGCAACATTGGATCACCTGCCGCACCCAACAATGGCCGCGGAGTGGATGATCGTGGAAATAACGTTGATACCCTGGTATTTGAAAACTGTACCTTTTACAATATCACAAGTCGCATTGTACGTGACGGCGGCGGATGGATAAAATATGCAAGGTTCAATAACAATACTGTAGTGAATGTTGGTCAGCATGGAATATGGTTTGGTGAAGTGGGAACCCTTGAAGCCAAAAACAATATTTTTGTCAATCAACCATTTTTGCCAACTGATGACGAGGGCAGAGAAGGTACGATTGTAATTGACTCTATCGGAACGGAATTGATGGATATGGGCATTACTCAATCCATTGATATTTCCTATAACAATTTTGTACTGGACACCAGTCTCATAGAGAGTTATTTAAATGATACGTTGCTGTTGGCTCCTCTTTTCGACTCTGTTACCCAGGCCTTCATTGATGAAGCAGGTACTGCCAATACATTTTATTTTGAACCGGTTGAGTTTATTGACGGCCCGGCAGATCCAACCGAATTTATATCTTATCAGCTAAATCCTGACCTGGATCCAGATGATGCTCCTTTCTGGGAGATTCCTGAAGTACCGGAAGGAGATTTTTATCATTTAGATGTACCGTACGACTTCGGCTATTCGCATGATGTGCTTGCAACAGCATCGGCTACTGGCGGTCCCTTAGGGGATCCAAACTGGGAAGTTACCGACCCTGTTGGCATCTTTGACAAGGCCATTGCCGGGGCGCTCGACAAAATAAAGGTTTACCCGAATCCGGTGAATAATTTTGCCCGTTTCGATTACAGTGTTGAAAACCGCGGATTTGTATCCATTGAGATTTTTGACATCGTTGGAAAGAAGGTTACATCGCTGGTGAATGAAGAGAAACCTGCCGGTGAATATACTGTTAACTGGAATGTCACTTCTCAAACAGGAATGCCTGTTTCGTCCGGTATTTATTTCTTGAAACTGAACGTGAATAATCAAAGCTATACGCAGAAAATGATTATCAAATAGTGAAAATTTAAGTGTGGATTGAAAGTAGTGTTTCACAAGCGAAGTAGCTTTTAAGCGATGCTGCTTCGCTTTTTTTATTTTTAATGACATGATGAGAAAACCAGCGGTCTTATTCTTATTCCTTTGGCTCGGTATTTCGGCCCTCGGGAACATTTATTACGTTTCACCCGCGGGGAGCGATCAAAACAGCGGTTACACAATAAACCAGCCATTAAAATCCATTAGTATTGCTTTTCGTTTAGTGCAACCTGGTGATACCATATTTTTGTTAAAAGGAACCTATCCGGGTCAAATAAATCTATCCGATATCCACGGATTGCCTGAGAAACCCATTGTGCTGATGAGCCATAGTAAAAAAAAAAGCGATTACGCCATCATCGACGGCGGTGCTGAACCCTCACTTGATTTAAAGAAATATGGCTTCGAACTTGAGAATTGCTCATGGATAAATTTTGAGCGTTTGAAATTCAGAAATTGCTGGACTGATGTTGTCCCGATGAGAAAATCCACTTATATCTCATTTATCAATTGTGATTTTAAAGGAGGGCGACGTGTGATTTATCCTATCGGAGATGAGTGTCATCATTTTTTAATAGAAAACTGCTTCTGGGAGCAGGATGAGGAAGTCTGGCTGACCGATTACTCCAAATACGAGACAGCAAAGGACTGGTGGGCTGATATGCACCATGAGGAGCATAGCTTTTACAACGGAGCGCTTTTTCACCCCTGGGGAACAGCCGGTGGATTTGTTTTTCGGGGGAATACCATCAAACATGCCTTCAACGCATTACGAACCCGTCCATCATCAGTAAATCAGGATGCCAATGGAGAAGTGTATGAGAACACCTTCATTAACATCCGTGATAATGAATTTGAACCTGAATACTGGGCATGGAACCTGCATTTTTATCACAACACCATGCACAACATCCACAATGCTGTATCCATCCACTCTATCAAAGGCGGAGGTAATATTTTTATCTACGGAAATACCTGGAATCAGGACATGGATGAATACACGAACATTATGACCGTAGGATTCTGGAAATACATCGACAGTGATTTAACTTATCCTTGTTACATCTTCAACAACAGTATACGAAGCAACGAATCGGCTTTTCAGTCAACGGTGGAATTTAACAAACAAATCAAGCATTTTAACAATGCGTATTATTTTATTAATGAAGAAGCTTATTTTAAATTGAATTACTGGGATGAAACGTTTGAATTTGACTATGACTGCGTTAATCGGCCCTGGCCTGAAAATATTACTGAGAACAATCAGGAAAAGCATGGCATGGTTGCCGATCCGCTGTTCATGAACGCTAAAAATGGAAATTTTAAGTTGCAAGCCAATAGTCCCTGCATTAATGGCGGAAAGGTCATGCACTTTAAAGATTTCAACTGGAAACAATCTTACCTGGGCGAAGCCCCGGATGTTGGAGCATACGAAGGTGAAAACCGCATGGAAGGTCCGCCGTTTAAATACTTAGAGCCACCCATGGAAGACGGATATGATGAAAGACCCAGGATTGTAAGGCATAAAGTTTTGGATAATAAACTGATCCTCTATTTTTCTTATGATTTGGATGAAGCATCATTAAAAACATCACATCTTAATGTATTTGCAGGTGATGATATGATAAAGGTGGATAACATTGAATTGGATAATGACGATCGCAGGAAGCTGTTCGTCAGCCTTTATGAAAATATAACAAACGATGCTTTGAGTATCTTCTTTGATGAATTACCAGTGGGTATTAATGGAGAGAGAGCAACGCATTGGGCATCAATTGTTCCGGTGAAATTTCCTTCCAAATAAAATATCTTGAGCAGGTACAAATTGTGTTTGTTAAATCTTAGAAAAATTTCTGTGAATTTCAACTGGCAACCGCCATTTCCCCTGCAGTTTAGTAAAACAATATGTTAGATTTCAAGGTACATTAGAAATCAACTGAATAGCTTTTTTTGTTAACGTACTGTTT
This sequence comes from uncultured Bacteroidales bacterium, assembly GCA_964486145.1. Classification (GTDB taxonomy): domain Bacteria; phylum Bacteroidota; class Bacteroidia; order Bacteroidales; family JAAAOM01; genus CAZAMT01. The sequence goes on along the minus strand of CAZAMT010000046.1, from coordinate 1,498 downwards.
TCAACATCTTTTATTATTTATATAATATCTTTGTTAAGTTATTGTTAAGATTTAAACTGGTTGATGTTAGGAAGACATTATTTAACAATATATTATCAAGGATGAGGTTATTTATTACCACTATTTTAACAGTATTGTTGATTGGCATATTTACAACGGCTGCAAGTCAAAAGCTCATTGATAATTCCGTACCTTACAATTTCAGGGATCTAAATGTTAATCATGGATTATCAAACAACACCATTTATGCCTTGGTGCAAGACAAGAATGGCTTTTTATGGATTGGTACAGAAAATGGTTTAAACCGGTTTGATTCAGAAGAAATTGTCAATTATTTCTTTAATCCTTTTGATACAACAGGCCTATCAAACAGTAAAATATTATCCTTACTTTCTGATGATGCAGGCAGATTATGGATTGGAACAGCATATGGACTTAATCAATATTCATTTGTTAATAATAACTTTAGAGAAATATTTACTGACAAAGAAAATAACAAAATACCAGGAAAATATATCAGATGTCTCTTTCAGGATTCAGATTCGGATATCTGGGTTGGAACATCAACAGGTCTATCGCTTCTACGTTCTAAGGCTTGCGAATTAGAAATTATAAATGTTGATTTAAATAGCCAAATTAAATCAAACCATAATATCGTAACAATTTTTGAAGACAAAACCGGTATTATTTGGATAGGCACCACGCAGGGACTTTACTATTCAAGGAATAAAAAAGACTTTTATCATTTTCCCATTAAAACCAATAATGGGAAAATGGTTCATAAACCTCAAATACGATCAATACTTGAATACAAAAATTATTTGTTGGTTGCAACTGAAGGAAACGGATTGTTTTCATATAATAATGAAAACGGAGAATTTAATACCATAAGACTACAGTCAACTTATGAAAGTATTAATTATCGGGATTTGCTGGTGGATCGCGATTCTAATCTATGGGTATCTTCAACTGAAGGATTGTATTTACTGCAATCGAACAATAGTAATGACAATGATATATCTCTTTTTAACAGCAAAAGTTATAAAATATTGGATAATTCTACCCGCTTCATATTTGAAGATTACTATGAAGGGATCTGGATTGGCACCCAATACAACGGGCTATTTTATCATTACTCAGACAATTTTTTGTTTGACGTTGTTCAGCCGGATTCTACCAAACAAAATACATTAAACTACTCTGTCGTTTCAGCTTTTTATCCTGATGGCGAAGTAATTTGGATAGGAACAGATGGAGGGGGAATAAATGTATGGAACCGAAAGGATAAATCATTTTATGATTGGACGGAAGCTGACGGATTGATAAATAATAACGTCAAGTGCCTGGGAAAAGATTGGAAAAACAGGTTATGGATAGGTACTTATAAAGGACTAAGCATTTTAAATAAAAATCAATTTCTTAATTAGTGCCACTAAGAAAACACATCATTTATGAATTTTACTTAGAATGAGTTTAAATTAGACTCTTTGTGGAGTTA
>CAZAMT010000045.1:17278-19314 GCA_964486145.1 uncultured Bacteroidales bacterium | reverse complement strand
TGATTGAAATGAGTGCCAAATTTCAGGTTTGGTCACAATTTTTAAACACATGAAATCAATTATTTATCATTTCATTTCGGTTGCTTTTCTATTTATTACTGTTTCTGCAAAAGCAGATAATCCGTTTCCTTCGAAAGAGCAGGTAGGAATGCTGCTAAACTCAAAAACGTGTGTCGTTCTGGAAAAAAGCTTGTTGTCGTACAACATTTATCTGAAAAAAGCCGTGGAGAAACACTGGAAAATTACTGAATATGAGTTTATAACCCATGAAGAATTTGAATCAAGAAGAAGGGATAGCAAATACTCATTTTTATTTCTGGCAAAGGCAGGATTCGAAAATGATGAAGACAACATCATGTATAATTATGTAAATCTTACCCTTGGCGATACGGTAGATAACATCTCAGATATGCCCGAATTTGCTGCCATACCTGTTTCCTATGCGGATGACTACTCCATAGATTACGGATATGCCCTTGACCCCATAGTATTGTTCTTACAGGATCATGTAAAAAACATCCAGAATAAATACCTGATGCTTTCGATGAGCTCCCTGAAATACTATAACCTGAATACCAGAAAAATAAATAACAATAAGTTGCTTATTGACCCTTCTGACTTAGCGCCGGAAATCAGAAATGAGGATGCATTCAGGGAAAATTACAGGGGAATTTTTGAATTTGTGGAAAAAGATAAGATGGAAAACATTGTTGTTGAAAATGATCCGGATATTTTATTTCTTCATGTGGTAAAACCAGCCTATGAGACGGATAAAGGCCGGATCTTTAAGCTAATTTTCGGTGCAGATGGTGAGCTTTATTACTACAATTACCATTATCTTGATGATGAGTCATTCCAGGGCTTTTTACCGGGTGATTTAAAACGTATTGATTAATATAAAAAATCATTTCATACCCTGCCTGGCATTTTTTTTACATTTGCCAGGTATTTTTTTTAGCAAATGATACATATCAATCACAAATTACTGAAAGTAACTTCATCAAAAGCAGAGCAATCCGGGCGACTGCGGATGAACCATAATTTCCATAAGGATTTATCGGATACCTTGCAACGCATGTTAAATGCCATGGAACCTCATACGTACGTTCAGCCACACAAACACGAGGAGCCCGATAAAAGAGAAATCTTTGTGATCTTAAAGGGTCGTATTGTTGTCATTGAGTTTGATGATGACGGTGAAATCGTTGATCACGTGATTCTGGACCGGAAAGCCGGGAATTATGGTGTTGAAATTTCCCCGGGCAAATGGCATTCTCTAATTTCACTCGAAAAGGGCAGCGTGGTTTACGAGGTTAAAGACGGTCCTTACCATCAAATTGATGATAAAAACTTTGCAAACTGGGCTCCAAAAGAGGGCGAAGCAACTTGCATGGGATTTAATAAAAACATTCTGAAGCAACTCCAAATTCCTTCTCCCTAAGTAAAACCCGGTTTTCACCTTTCCCTTAAATTGCTACTTTTGCAGCAATTATTAATTGAACAGCAGTACCATGGCAAAACAAAAACCTTCAATCCCCAAAGGAACAAGGGATTTTACCCCTGTTGAGATGGCTCGTAGAAACTACATTTTTGATACCATCAAGAATGCATTTCATGTTTATGGATACATGCCCATTGAAACGCCCGCGATAGAAAACCTTTCAACCCTTCTGGGAAAGTATGGTGAAGAAGGCGATAAATTGTTGTTTCGAATATTAAATTCAGGAGATTATCTTTCCAGGCTGAGTGAAACCGACCGCGCACAGTTAACATCAGGTGAAATGTCAATGAAAATCTGTGACAGAGGACTGCGCTATGATTTAACGGTGCCGTTTGCCCGATTTGTTGTTCAGCATCAGCATGAAATTTCATTCCCGTTTAAACGTTACCAAATACAGCCTGTATGGCGGGCTGACAGACCACAGAAAGGACGGTACCGGGAATTTTATCAATGCGATGCCGATGTAGTTGGATCCGATTCACTTTTAAATGAAGCTGAACTCATTGATATTATAGACAGGGTTTTTAATGAGTTG
>CAZAMT010000045.1:0-17178 GCA_964486145.1 uncultured Bacteroidales bacterium | reverse complement strand
TGGCCCGCGGATTGAATTATTACACCGGTGCAATTATTGAGGTAAAGGCAAAAGATGTGCCAATGGGCAGCATTTGCGGTGGAGGAAGGTATGATGATCTTACCGGAATATTTGGTATGGAAGGGACATCTGGCGTTGGAATATCGTTTGGTGCTGACAGGATATATGATGTTTTACTGCAACTAAATAAATTTCCGGATACTGCTGAAAAAACTGCTGAAATCATGTTTATCAATTTTGGTGAAACAGAAATGCTCTATTTGTTACCTTTGGTAAAACAGCTTCGTTCAAATCAGGTAGCAACAGAAATATATCCTGATCCGGTAAAAATTAAAAAACAGTTTGCTTACGCGAACAATAAAAACATCCGTTATGTGGCTATATCCGGGGAGGAAGAAATTGCAAACAACACCGTTACCATAAAAAACATGCAAACCGGGGTACAAAAAACCATTGACAGGTCTAACATTCTTGATTTCGAAAACATTTAGCGATTATCGCGTAATCCCGGCTTAACCTTCTTCTGCCGTATCTGCTCAATAAGGTATTTTCTGAACTCGGCTTCTGTGATGTAGATCTGAAGAACTTTTTCTATGGGCAGTATTTCTTTAAAGCGACTGGTATACGTTTCAAGTAATTTGGCCTCTTCCTGTTGATATGATACATATCTGTCTGTTAATCTTTTTATCTCTGCTTCATTCAGGTTGTCCTGGTTTGTTTTATAATATGTAAGTACAGAATTTTTTCGTTTGTTGATCTCGTGTTTTTTTTCCTGGTATTCATTATACATGGGCCAAAATACCGTTGCTTCTGAAGGTGTAATATTCATCTTTTCGGTAAAAAACGCGATCTTTTCGGCCTGAATTTTTTGCAATGCCTGCCCTTTGCTTTCATTAAAATTTATCAGCAGCAGCATTAAACCAGGTAAAAATATGTGTAACTTACGTATCATGCTATGGTTATTAAATTATTATATTTCGAGTTCCTGCATTAGAGTTTCAATACTAACACCTTCATTCATCAAATATTCAATCGCTTCTTCGATATATGCATCTTCTTCATATGTAGTTACTTCCACCTCTTCCTCTGCGGCAAGCATTTCCATCAGGGATATTTCATCCATCTCGTTCAATTCATATTCCAACATATCGGCCATACCCGTATTTACTGTTTCAATATTATTTATATTCTCAGATGTAAACAAGTGAATAGCAAAAAAAGCAATGATAAACACGCCAACCATCATGGTTGCCAGCGTTACATGCGGTTTAATAAGTATTACCAACTTTTCGGCAAACGAAACTTCTTTTTCAGGATGAAGCCTTTCCTGAAGCCTCTGAGGAAAAGTATCAAAATATCCCTCAGGAACCTGGTAACTGTTCTTCTTTTCAATTTTCGACAGCTTCGGTGCTATTTTGTATAATTCTTCGTTCTTCATTGCTATTATAAGATGAATAAAATTATAAAAGGTTTAATTCTCATGAAGATATTTTTCAATTTTTTTTACTGCATGATGGTAGGATGCTTTTAGAGCACCTACCGAAGTATCGAGAATAGCAGCCATATCTTCATATTTCATTTCATCGTAATATTTCATATTAAAAACCACGCGTTGTTTTTCAGGAAGCGTCAACAAGGCTTTCTGAAGTTGAAGCTGAATTTCATCACCACTGTAATACGAATCACTTTCCAATGAATTACTTAATTGATGCTCCACATCTACAATGGGTAATAAAAATCGGGTTCGTTTTTTTCTTAAAAACATCAACGATTCGTTTGTAGCAATCCGGTACAACCAGGTATATAACTGTGAATCTTCCCTAAAATTTTGCAACCCCTGCCATGCTTTCACCAGTGTGTTTTGCAGAATGTCATCTGTATCGTCATGATCAACCACAATTTTTCGTATGTGCCAGTATAACCGTTCCTGGTATTTCCTTACGATCAGATTATACGCGTAATTCTGATTACTACCTTCTTTAAAAAGCGTTATTAATTCTTTATCGGAGTATTCTGACATTCAGCTTTTCTTATTTCCCTTTAAACGCTGTTCATATTTTTAGGTTTGATGATTCAAACAAAAAAAGGTTTAATATCAGACAGATTTTTTACAGTTAGAAAAGCTCAATGGCCAGGGAACTCCCGGAACGTATATCAAAAGTTTTACGAATGGTGTAAATGGTTTGCTTTGTTTTTTCCGGTCGAAAAACAGCAGTGTATCTTCCCGGCTGCAATATGATTGTTTCATTTTCCGAATGGCTCTCGATGTTGCAAACCCAATCAAAATTCCCATTTCGATGAACATAGATACTGCCAAAACCTTCAGATGGTTTGATCAGGTTTAACAATCCGGGTCGGGGTATTTCGATGGTGGTGGTATGGCTTTGTTTTATTTCAATATCTTCAAGCATCATATGAGGCAGAACCGGTATTTCAAGGTCATAGGTACCAGTAATATATTTTATAGTTTCATTTATTTGCTGAACATTGACTGTCTTTTTTGTTCCGTCCCTGCTGATAAAAAACTTTAAATCTCTGTACTGAATGCTTCCGGGAGATTTTACAACCAATTCGCCTTGAGGTGCATCTGCAGCAATGATTGTGTGTTTGCCAGGATAAAGTTTAAAGCTGTCAACATATACCGGAGGAATGGTATTTACTCTCAACCGATAAGTAATAAGCGGATCAAGAATGATGGTATCCGGATTACCCCGATGATTAATGGTATGAATATAATTGTGCTTCACTCTGCCTGAAAAATGGTCAAAGAAAGTCAGGTTCACATCTGTTTCCGTCGGATTTCCATGACTGTCGAGAAGGTTTACCTGGGCTGTTGTTGAATTTAGCGCCTGGGTAATAACCACTCCTAAAACATCTTCAAACTGGTCCTCATCAACAGCATTGTAATACTGACCAATGCAATCAAATGATTCTTTGAAATCTTCATCCATCCCGATACCGATAACAAAGGGTTTCAGGGCAATGCCCTTACGCTGCAGTTCGTAGGATGCCTCACATGGATCACCATCGCATGCTTCGATACCATCTGTAATGAGTATGATAATATTTCTGCAATCATAGCAGTTTTCATCTACTGGAAAATCACCTGCAGCGGCCAAAAGTGAATTTGCTATAGGTGTAGTTCCTTTAGGATTTATAAATCTTAGCTCCTGTCGAATCCGGCTCCCGTTATTCTTTGCAAAAGGAACCTCCAGTCTGGTATCGCTGCAATCCTGGGGGGGAACCGGACTCTGATGTCCATATATGCGAAGAGCCATCTTAACATTTTCCAATTGTTCAAGGCTATCAACCAAACTAATCAGCAACTTGCGGGCAATGGTTATTTTTTTATCGCTTTCCCAGTATCCCGCCATGCTTTTCGAACCATCGAAAATAAACAGAATTCGTGTATCCGGCAATTTCTCTTCTGGTTCAGAAGATTGAGCAATAGCATCTGTGAATAATAACAAAACAAATATGCTGAGAATGATGTATCGTGATTTCATGATAACCTGCCCCTTATATAATAAACCCAACGAATTACGAATTTATAAATTAATTACCATAAATAACGTTTGGTTACCATTTTAGTATATAACCCGGGGGTTTAAAATTAAAAAAGCCAACCATCGGAGGTTGGCTTGGTGATATTAAAAAGATTCTACTTATTATATTCATCCAGGTATCTGAGTGCCTGTTCAAAAACATTCGTGCCTGTAAAACCAAATTTTTCATCCAATACCGTATAAGGAGCAGAATATCCAAAGTGAGAAAGGCCAATCACCTTTCCTTTTGGACCGACGAGTCCTTGCAGGGTAACAGGTAATCCGGCGGATAGTCCAAGTACCGGAACATTATCGGGTATTATTGATTTTTGATATTCCATGGATTGTTTTCTGAAAAGCCCTTCTGAAGGTGCTGAAACAATTTGTACGTTTAATCCTTTTTCAGATCTCAACTTTTCAGCACCAGCTACCATTGTTGATACTTCCGATCCATTGGCCAGCAAAATAATATCCGGTTTTCCGTCTGCTTCTTGTACAATGTATGCACCTTTATTTGATTCAAGCGCATCAGCATACCGGGTTGAATTTGGCTTTGTTGGCACATCCGGAATGTTTTGACGACTTAGTAATAAGGCAGTTGGAGTTTGAGTATTTTCCAACGCCATCTTCCATGCAACAGTAGTTTCGGTAGCATCGGCAGGACGCAATACCAACAAACTGTTCTCACCAGAATGATTTTTCAGATGCTCAAGTAACCGAATTTGAGCTTCTTGTTCGACAGGTTGGTGTGTCGGTCCATCTTCACCAACACGAAATGCATCATGTGTCCATACGTATTTCACAGGCAATTCCATTAGTGCGGCCAGGCGTACTGCCGGTTTCATGTAATCAGAAAACACGAAAAATGTTCCACACACAGGAATAATTCCACCATGCAAGGCAATCCCGTTCATAATCGCCGCCATGGTCAACTCAGACACTCCTGCTTGTAAAAATGCTCCACTAAAATCACCTTTTACAAATGCCTTGCTTTTTTTCAAAAATCCGTCTGTTTTATCGCTATTGGATAAATCCGCTGAAGCAACGATGATATTTTCCACATTTTCAGCATAATGTGCAAGAACTGCACCGGAAGCTCCGCGTGTCGCAACACCTTCTTTCTGAGTAATTGAAGAGTAATCGATATCTGGCACCGCATTATTGAAAAAATTATCCATCTTTTCGGCAAGCCCGGGATTTGCTTCTGCCCATTCTTTATGCAGTGTTTTCCTTGAAGCAACCGCTTTTCTCTTCTCATCAAGCACTTGTTTATAATATTGCTGAACATCCGAGAATATTTGAAATGGATTTTCAGGATCACCACCCAGATTCTCAATGGTTTTATTAATATCGCCTCCGGCTTTGCTTAACGGCATCCCATGCGTTGAGCTTTGACGCTCAAATGTGGAACCATCTTCAGCAATGGCCCCCTTTCCCATAATGGTTTTACCAATGATCAGCGTTGGTTTATTTGTTTCTTCATGTGCCTGCTTTAAAGCTGCCCTGATTTGATCCTGGTCATTTCCGTTTATTGAGAGTACCTGCCATCCCCATGCTTCATATTTTTTTGCAGTATCCTCACTTGTTGTATCTACTGTTTCATGGGAAAGTTGGATATCGTTTGAATCATAAAACATGATCAGGTTGTTCAGTCCAAGATGTCCGGCAAGGCGCCCTGCCCCCTGAGATACTTCTTCCTGCACTCCACCGTCTGAAATGAAAGCGTAGGTTTTATGTGCCATCCAATCTCCAAACCTGGCAACAAGAAATCGCTCTGCAATAGCCGCACCCACTGCATTTGTATGCCCTTGCCCTAACGGACCTGAAGTGTTCTCAATTCCCCGCTGCTTATCCAGTTCCGGATGCCCAGGTGTTGGGCTTTCCCACTGACGAAACATGGATAATTCATCCATGTTATATTTGCCTATCAATGCAAGAATTGAATACAACATAGGAGACATGTGCCCTGGATCGAGAAAAAAACGATCACGAAAAGGCCAGGCCATATCATCGGGATCAAACGTTAAGAACTCACTGTAAAGTACATTTACAAAATCTGCTCCGCCCATGGCACCTCCAGGGTGACCGGATTTAGCTTTCTCAACCATAGCAGCCGAAAGTATTCGGATGTTGTCAGCAGCTTTATTTACAATTTCTTTATTCATGTTTATGATTTTATAATTATTGAATTTTCAAAAAGCGTAAAAATACCCAATTTGTCCTTTTTCAGGGAAAGATACTTCAACTTTTTATTCAAAATCATGAAATATTATTAACAAACTGAGGACGATAAACAATTATAGTAAAAAAATTAAAATAATACGTCCAATTGACGCTTTCTGGTATTAAAATTGCATTATTAGTATATAATAAATTATTAGTCTGAAAAGTTCTTTAAAAAAACCATGGTTCCGACTGCAAATCAACATGTTAAAAAAAAGATATTGGAACTCGGTTTTGAATTAAAATTGGCATGGAGTTTGTATAGATTAAAAAAGAAATACAGATTTTTTCATATTGGCATTTAGTTAGGTTAATAGTTAGTTTTAGGTTAGTAGTTAGGTTTTAGTTAGTTAAGAAAAGCCACATCTGCCCAACAGATGTGGCCTTTTCTATTTTAAGATGCCTTTGAAATTTCATCTTCTTCCATAACTTCCAGTTTAAATCCTGTGTTATGCACATTAACAATGGCTACTTTATCATCATCCTTTAAAAATTTACGAAGTTTTGTGATGTAAACATCCATGCTTCTGCCCATAAAATAATCGTTTTCACCCCAAATGGTTTTTAAGGCAAAATCCCTGCGCACAATACTGTTTTTATGCAGGCACAACAACCGCAAAACTTCCGATTCCTTTTTCGTAAGTCTTCGTTCACCGGCAGGCCAGGTAAGCAATTGATTTGTATAATCAAATGTGAAATCACCAATTTTAAAACCCGTTGGCTTTGGAACAAGGCCATTTCCATGTTTCATTCTTTTCAAAATTGCCTTGATTCTCAGGTTCAATTCTTCTGTACTGAAAGGCTTTGTTATATAGTCATCAGCACCGATACGTAATCCCCTTATTTTATCCTCCTGCATTGTTTTTGCTGTAATAAATATAATCGGTATCTCGCAATCTTCTTTTCGAATTTCCTCAGCAAGGGTAAATCCATCCTTTAATGGCATCATCACATCCAATAAGCAAATATCATATTTATTTTTATTAAAACCTTCCCAACCAGCCTGTCCGTTGTCAAACAGGTCAACTTTATAATTTTCTATTTCCAGAAAATCCTTGAGGATGAATCCCAAATTTTTATCATCCTCTACCAGTAAAACCTTACCATTAATTTTATTCATAGCTATCATTATTTCATCAGTTCAAATTAAATGGAAAGAACAGAGTAAATGTACTCCCCTTATTTATCTCACTTCTCACGTGAATGGTCCCTTTATGAGCTTCCACCATACTTTTCACATAATACAAACCCAACCCGAAACCTTTTATATCATGCAAATTACCGGTTGGAAGCCGATAAAACTTATCAAAAATCTGTTTTTGTGTTTCCGGAGTCATGCCCACTCCGTTATCTTTTATGTCAATTTCTATGCCAGTATCTTTTGCTCTTGTAGATATAAGTATTTCAGGTTCAGTACCTGAATATTTAATTGCGTTGTCAACAAGGTTGGTAATAATATTTGTGAGATGCAACCGATCTGCTTTTATAGTTGACTTTTCTGCCTTAAAATCATAGTTTATGGCCACCTCTTTTTCACAATTTTCAAGACATAAATGATGAACGGCAGTCCGGAGAAGTTCATGCACTTCAATCAAATTAACTGCTAATTCCACTTCATCTCTTTCCAACTTAGCAATCTGCAGCACTCGTTCTACCTGATTTTGCAGACGTAGGTTTTCATCATAAATAACCCCTGCATATTTTTTTATCCGCTCAACCGAATTGACAGTGTTAACACTCAACAATACCTCCGATGCCAGTGAAACAGTAGACAGAGGTGTTTTAAATTCATGGGTCATGTTATTGATGAAATCGTTTTTCATTTCTGACAGTTTCTTTTGTTTAATAATAGTAGTAATTGTATATATAAAACTTACAAAAACCGTCAATAAAAATATGGCTGAAAGAAACAACCACAGTCCAAGCTCAACAAATATCTGCTTTCCCTGCTCGGGAAAAAACACAGCTATATGAAAGTATTCTTCTTTCCAAAGACATGAAAGACATGCCTTGTATATCATATCCTGCTCTCGGTATATAGTTTTATTAGATGTGTAATAAACCGAATCATTTGAAGTCTTTACAATTTGGTATACATAATTTTCTCCAAGCATATGATAATTCATATACTTTCGCATAAGGGTATCAAGCAAAACCGTATCAACCACATCCAAAATTTCTGTACCAACGCTGTTTCTTGTTTGCGAATTTGATGACTTTAATCCAACAAGCACTGAATCCTGGTTTTCGACCAGTTCATTTAACACATCTTCCAGTGCCATGTCCGTACGATGGCTGAACTGCTCCTCACTGATGTTAATTGCACGTGAAATCCAGAATGATTGCATCATCACCAAACCCAGCAATGAAACGGATGTTACTAAAATTATTAAATGGATTGTTTTTCTTTTCACACGATTTTTTTATTGATTTAATGAGCTTTCCTGCGTGTTCGATGCAGTTAAATATATCAATTATATTTTATTCCAAAGATAATTGGAATAACAGTGGCAGCTACTTATTTGTTATTGAATTCATTCATCGTGTGGTTTATCCCAATTGTACCAAAACTTTTAACAATTTCGATGGCAGCGGGGATACGTTCTGCCAGTATTTTTGATTCTTCGGGTGACCATTTGCCCAATACATAATCTATTTGCTGACCAAAAGAAAAGTCGTTCCCAATGCCAAATCGCAAGCGGGGATAATTTGTTGTTCCTAATACGGTTTGAATATTATTAAGCCCGTTATGACCTGCATCACCTCCTTTTGGCTTTAAGCGGAGTTTACCGAAGGGCAAAGCAATGTCATCCGTAATAACAAGCAACTTTTCCAGTGGAATTTTTTCCTTTTTCAACCAGTAGTTGACAGCGAGCCCGCTGCGATTAACATAGGTAGAGGGTTTCAACAACAGAAAGGTTCGGGCTTTGAATTTCAATTCAGCAAGGGCGCCGTATCGTTTATCCGAAAAAGAAATATTGGATACATCAACCCATGTATCCAATACCTCGAATCCTATATTGTGCCTCGTATTAACATATTCATCGCCAATATTGCCAAGGCCTGCTATAAGAAATTTCAAAACTTCATTTTTTAGCTTTCGGCAGATTCCTCTTCTTTCTGGGCGGCTTCTCCTTCTTGAGCACCTTCTTCAACTGCTTCTTCACCTTCTCCTTCTACTTCCTCTAACATCATTCCTTTCGCAGCAACCCTTGAAGAAACTACGCCCATTATCATAGCCGTAGAAGGATCAAGCAATGTTAAATTTTTAAAAGAGAGATCTCCTACACTTATTGTTTCGCCAATTCGGATATTCGTAATATCAATGTTTAGCACATCGGGCATATCCTTAACAAGACCTTTAACTTTCAGGTATCTTCTACTAACCCTTAGTTTACCACCATTTTTAATACCAATAGAACTACCCGTTAAAGTTACAGGTAAATTTACAATGAATGGTTTATCATCAAACACTTCAAAAAAATCAATATGTAGAATTTTATCGGTTACTGGGTGGAATTGAATTTCCTGAACCACTCCTTTATGTGCTTTTCCATCCAGATCAATTTCAATCAGGAATACATCCGGTGAATAAATCATGTTGATAAAATCCTTGTGCAAGGCTGTAAAATTTACATTTTCCTTACCACCGTATAATACACAGGGCACTTTCCCCGATTTTCGAAGACGATTTGATACTTTTTTTCCTGTTTCTTCTCTTTTTTCGGCTTTTACTTTGTACGTTTTCATTACATTTAAATTATTGTGCTACTCAGAATATAAATAAAAATATTCCCCATCACACCAGTAACCTTTGGTGAGGTGAATTTTTTCAGGCCGCAAAGATAGTAATTATGTTATAAAATTTGAACTTATTGACTGATAATTATATACTTTGTTTATTACGTCTGCAAAAAAGCCTGCTACGGAAATAACCTTGATTTTTTTACTTTTCTTCTTGGAATTTAAAGGTATGGAATCGGTTACAATAACTTCCTCAATGGCCGATTCTTCAATTCGTTGAATAGCCGGACCTGATAATACAGGATGTGTGGCAACCACTCTGATGGTTGCAGCCCCGTGATTTTTCATCATGTTTGCTGCCAGACAAACCGTACCCGCTGTGTCTATCATATCATCGAGTATAACAATATCTTTACCCGCTACATCGCCTATAACCCTCATTTCTTCAATAACATTGGCTTTTTTTCTGAGTTTATAACAGATAACCATTTCACATTTCAAAAATCGTGAATAGGCATTTGCTCTTTTCGTACCTCCCATATCAGGAGCCGCGATAGCCAGATTATTAAGCTTCAAACTTTCAATATAAGGTACAAATAAAGTGGAAGCATAAAGATGATCAACAGGTATATTAAAAAACCCTTGTATCTGGTCGGCATGCAGATCCATTGTCATAACTCTGTCAACGCCTGCTGCATCAAGTAAATCTGCAATCAGTTTTGCTCCGATTGAAGTACGTGGACGATCCTTTCTATCCTGTCTTGCCATTCCCAGGTATGGAATTACTGCAACAATTTTATAGGCAGATGCGCGCTTGGCAGCATCAATGAGCAATAAAAGCTCCATAAGGTGGTCCTGAGGAGGAAACGTTGACTGAATTATAAAAACCGTGCATCCCCTTACGGATTCGAGATAATAGGGTTGAAATTCGCCATCGCTGAATTCCAGTATGGAGGTTTGACCTAACTCCATTCCAAAATGTTTGACTATATTTTCAGCGACATATCTCGAGGCGCGACCCGAAAAAAACTTTATCGGAGTATATGCTTTCATTATCTAATACCTTACTCGTTGCTAAATTTTATTAGGTTGCCAAAAGTACAAAATATGTAAGCAATATTAAATTTTTTGAAATCAAAAAAAAGTATTATGCAGGAAAATGATGATTTATGGATTGAATGTAATCAATAATTTCTTTACCTCCAGATTTTAGCATTGCCGAAGTCATAAATACCGGCGGTAACTCTTGCCATGATTTAAGTAACTCATTTTTGTAAATATCCAGGTTGCTGCTTTGTTGCTCCTCATTCAGTTTATCCGTTTTTGTAAAAACAATGGCAAACGGAATTGCGTTTTCGCCCAACCATTCCATAAAATCCAGATCATTTTTTAAAGGTTTATGCCTGGAATCGATCAGAACAAAAAGAGATAATAAATTTTGTCTGTACAAAATATATTCCTGAACGGATTGACGAAACTTCTGACGCTGTCCCTTAGATACCTTTGCATAGCCGTATCCCGGAAGATCGACCAGATACCAGCTTTTATTAATTAAAAAATGATTAATCAACCGGGTTTTACCCGGAGTAGAAGAGGTTTTTGCCAACTTTTTTCTGCCGGTAAGATAATTAATGAGACTTGATTTACCTACGTTGGATCTGCCTGTAAATGCAAACTCGGGTTTATCTCCTTTGGGGCATTGATTATAATCAGGACTACTCTTAATGAATGTAGCTGTTGTTAATTGCATTTTGCAAAGCTAATCATTCTAACTAAAACTCGGGGCAGGGGACTATTTTGGGTCTCTTTTTCCGTGGTTTTCCAGAGAATGAATATGAAAATGACAATTCATGGGAGCCCTTGGTACGGGTTATCAGCTTTGAAACCGTGAAATCATAGGAATAACCAATATTTAAAGATTTCACTTTATAACCAATGAGAAAGGTTAAAGCATCATTGGAGTAAAAATTATCAATCACGGGAATACCGCGATACCAAAACCCCAGTACAATTGGGTTGCGATACCAGTATATCCCCATATCAAGTTGTTTAAATTTATCCTGATCCTTGTATAAAAATGCCAGTTGGATACTACTGGGGATTGGTTGCAGTAAACGTTGTTTCGCCACATATTTCCCACCACCGAATACCTGCCATTTAATTGGCACATGCCCCTGGTTACCTTCTTCTTCTTCAAAATCATACAATGATTGATTGGGTTTTAACAAGTGATCGACACTGCATCCCAACCAGAAATCACCTGAATAGGCGAGCACTGAAGTTGCAAAATCAATATCCCCTACCCTGTTCATGGAAGGTACTTCAGCACTCACTGGTGAGTGTCCGCTGGCCGACATCTGATCCTTCCAAAGCAATCTATAAAAATCCAGGTTCCTTTCGGTGTATTGAAACTGCAATCCCGGGCGCATGTGAAAACCTTCAATGATTTGAAAATCAAAAGAATATTGCATTCCTACATTTGTAGTGCGCAGCCTGCCAGAGCCTGCTTCATCGCGCATAATCATAAAACCCAGCCCGCTGTTGAATTTTGAAAAATAATGATCATATGAAACAGAATAGGTTTTAAAGCCATTGGGAATATCCGGCCATTGATTCCGGTAATTCATGGAAATCCGGTTAATATCGGAAAGACCAGCGAACGAGGGTGCCAGATAAAGGTAATTGGAGTAAAACTGAGAAAATTGCGGATCCTGGGCTTTCATTTGACAATGAACCGAAATAAGAATCAACAGTATTATCGTGTGTAATCTCATAATTATCAATACAATAAAGTAACATCGCCTGTTTTCACAAAAGTTTCACCGTTACTGTAAGTACCTGTAACTTTCCATACGTAAACATCCTGCTTGGCCATCCTACCCTGATAATAACCATCCCATCCGATGTTTTGATCGAAGCTTTCAAATATAAATTCGCCCCAGCGATTGTAAATCATCAGATGGTAATCATCAACATTATCAATAATTCCGGGAGAAAAGGTACGATTCTCTTCTACGGAAGAATTTGGCCGGAATGCATTCGGAAATTCCACATTGCCATAAGGTTCAACCAAAACAGCATTTTCCATCACATATAAATCAAAACAATCGTTTTTTGTCCAAACTTTGAGTGTTACATCGTAGGTACCTTCTTTCCTGTAAATATGTTTAGGATTCCATTCGTTCGAAGTTGTACCATCACCGAAATCCCATTCAAAAATATCTCCGTTATCTGAAAGATTAAAGTAATTAACCGGCTCATCATTGACGTATACATAGCGTGGAGCAAGGTCAAAATAAGAGTTGGGCAAAATATAAACCCTTGAAGTATCACTGTGAGAGTCCTCCCCTCCTTCACCTTTGACGGTGAGTTTAATTTTATATATTCCAGGTTCATAGTATGTATAGGATGGATCAGGTTTATTTGAAACGCTGCCATCGCCAAACTCCCAGTAGTAGGAATCGGCGTATGACGATTTATTTACCATAGTTATTGTTAAGGGCATACAACCCGGATCAACCGGATCAAATTTTGCTTCGGGCGGATGGGGTTTAATCAAAATTCTTCGCACCGTACTATCTTTGCAACGCTGATCAGTTGCTACCAATGAAATACTGTAATTGTTCGGGAAAGGAAAATTATGAATGCCTGGTTCAGCCAATCGAGAATCAGTACCATCACCAAAGTACCATTGATAACTCCAGTTTCCTTTTGTTAAATTATCAAGGGATACTTTTGTTTCAGGATACATTTGTTCTTTTGGTGACACAAAAAAATCAGCTTCCGGTGAAGGAAATACCGTTACTTGTGCAAAAGCAGTATCGTGACAGTTAAAGGATGATGTTGAAAATAGCCTGACATTAAATGTGGTATCACGGGTTGTTTCATTTCGGAATTCCTGTACCGTGGTATATCCACCTTCGTAGATTTGACCATTACCAAAATCCCATTGATAAACTGCATGTCCGGGAGAAGCTGTTAGCATTACCTGGGCAGGATGACAAGCTGAATCAGGAGTTCCGGTAATTTCCACTGCCGGGTTTGGGTAAACCGTGATGTAATCATGAGCACTTGACCTACATCCGTATTTGCTTGTAGCCGTCAACTTCACGTCAAATGAATTTACTGATGAAGATGTATTTTCAAACCGGTGTTCTTCTTTTTCTCCTGAACCAATGGTACCATCGTCAAAATCCCAGTGCAGTGAATCGTAGTTTTTCGATTGGTTAGTAAATGTGACAAATACAGGAGAACAACCTGGTTGAGCATCGCTTGCAAACCTGGCATGAGGTTGATCGGTATACAATACTATGGTATCTGATGCTGTACAGAAATTAACATCCGTTACGGTGTAAGACATTTTAAAAGTTTCGTTTGCTGTTGGCCGGAAAACGGGATTTTTAATAGTTGTGGATGACAGTGCGATAACCTGTCCGTTCCATTGATGAGAAATGGCATCATTCGTTGTTATCACATCCAGTTGCATGCTCTCATCAACACAAACCATGGTATCCGAAGCTATGATCCTGGCTTCCGGACTTTCGAATAACTGAATATTAACGGTATCAGATGCTGTTTTTTGATTCATGTCTGTCACATTTAAAACAAGCTGGTATGTACCGGCATCTGGGGCATTCAAATAGGTTTCCAGTTCGTTCGTGGTTGATAAAAACTCGGTATCACCTGTCCATTCAAAAACAAATGGAGATTTTCCACCCAGTAGAACTGGTTTAACATGAAAATCGGTTCCTGAACAAGCATTGGGGTCCTGCAAATTGATGTCTACAGATAATAATCCTTCCGTGACGCTGATTTGTTTATTAATTATGGAACCCGGGCAACCATTTACTGAGTTTTCCTGAACAGAAATATTGAAATCCCCAACATTTGGAAATCCTAATTTTACCCAATATCCATTGTCTTCCAGCAGCGTTATATCTGGGGGAATGTCCCAATCATACGTAGAACCATCAAGTCCGATGACATAATAAATGATTCCTGATTGTCCTACTACCAGATCTTCGGCACCGGTTATTGAAACAGGAGGTGGAACATCGTTTATGGTGATATCCAACTGTTCGCGACCGCTTTCACAATACGTAGTATCGTTGTATGTTGACACCCAATAGCTTCGATCATCTGAAATGACCGGTGTATGAAAGGTATCTTCCTGTGCTATTGGGTTTCCATTGATCGGAACACTATAAAATCGCAGGGTGTTTCCAAATTCATTTATCGGTGCCGATAAATCAAATGACGATGGACCACATATAAACAAGTCTCCTACCAGGGGATTTTCAGGAACTCCGTGAATGGTAACCTTCACTTCTTTTTTATCACTTGCACAAAGCGTTGTATCATTTACCGATGCAACCCAATAGGACCTTGAAGTATCAACAATAGCCGTTGGGTAGCTGGTGTCAGCATATATGGGTGTATTGTCCGCCTGATTATCATACCAGTAATTTTGCGTACCATATTGACCAATAGCAGAATTTAAAGTGAATGATGTCGGCCCGCAATTTTCAACGTGATTAGCAACCGGGATTTCAGGTACAGGGTAAATGGTAACCAAGGCACTGTCGCGTTCACTCTCGCAACCTGTGATAGTGTCAACAGATGCTGCCCAAATGCGGGTTGTTTGTTTAAAATTATACGTTAAGTCGATTCCCTGATATATAGGATTTGGTTGAAATTTTGATAAATACCAGAAATTTGTATTCCCGTTCGCACCTACAGCGCCGTTTACTGTTAAAGTTTTTTCCCCACAATTTTCCAAATCGGTCACCACCGGACTTTCTGGAACGGTAAACACTTTTGCTAGCACCTCCGTCCTGTCACTTTCACATCCGGTGCTGTCGTTGAAAGTTGACACCCAGTACGAAGTGGTTGAGCTCAACATGCCGGTGGAGATATCCAGGGCTGTATCAATCCGATTGCCCGCAAATTCATCATCATACCAGTAATTATATGTTCCAAACATACCTACATCCGATGACAACTGCATGCTTTCAGGACCACAATTTGAATCAGCGTAAGTTATAGGTTGTTCCGGAATTTTATTGTATAAAACCTTTACCGAGTCAAACACAGGAGCACAACTTCCGCTGACCATTTTCCATTCAAATGTATACTCACCTTCTTTCCCTTTTGTAATGAAGGCTTGAGCATCAGGAGTTATACTATCCGGGAAAAACAGTACGTTGCCCGGCCCTGAGATTTTTTTCCATGTTCCTGTTCCCGGAGCAAATGGTGTTGCATTCAATTGAATAGTCGTTCCGCATATCGTATCCGACGGACCTGCTTCTGCTACCGGATTATCCACGCCAAAATCAATCACTACTTCATCCGTGGAAACACAACTACCATTAACCAGGGTCCATTCTAAAATGTATTTTCCTTCATTTCCTACATCAACAGCAATCCCTGCATTAGAGGTATTTACATCAGGAGTAAAATAAGGTGGGTTCCCGGAAGGATTTCGGGATACAGTCCATTCTCCACTACCAATCACCGGATTGTTAGCGTTTAAAGTAGTTGATGTATCATCGCAAAATGACTGGTCAGGACCGGCATCAGCAACACCCGGATGAGCATCTATCTGAATGTTTACCTGATCGGTTGTAACCGGACAAATTCCGTACTGACTTTGAATGGACCATTCCATGGTATTCATACCGGCACTTAACCCATTGATTCGGGTATTTGGGTGATGGATATTCTGGAAACTGCCACTACCTGCAATAAGACTCCATGTGCCTGTACCCGCGTAGTTAACTGAATTTGCCTGAAGTTGCACAGAAGATGAATCGCATACGGCCCTGTCAGGACCTGCATTTGCTGCATCCGGTTGAACATCTCTTAAAACAGTCACTGTATCTTTTGTGCGAGGACAAGCATCGTGAGCACTGGAAATCTCCCATACAAAAGATGCGTAACCTGAAGACAATCCTGTTACCTGTGAATTATATTTATTTTCATCCGTAAATGAACCACTGCCTGAAATCAGTGTCCATTTGCCATTTCCATTATTGGATGGGTTATTACCATCTAACATTAACGAAGAACTATTGCACACATTCATATCGGTTCCAGCATCGGCAGGAGAAGGTTGTAAATCACGAATGATGTTAACCTCATCAGATAAAACACAAGGTCCATTGGTGATTGTCCATGTAAACGTATTGGAACCCTCCGGAATATTCGTTACCATGGTTTTGGGGTCGCTTGGATCAGCAATATTTCCAGTACTGGTAGATGACCATACTGCCGTTCCAACGGAAGGTATATTTGCATTCAATTGCGTTTGATCCGTGCAAATTGCCTGGTCATCTCCGGCATTGGGTTGCACGGGCATATCATAAATTTTTAAATCAACTTTCAGTGGTGCACTTTCACAGGCCATTTCAACAGCACTAACCCAAAAGGAGTATTCTCCACCTACTGTATTATCCAAACTGAATGGAGGTTGTGTTGGATCAAAATCTGGTCCCACATGTAAAAGATTCGTCATGGAAGAATCTGAATACCACTTAATGGTATCTGTAGGCCCGGATGCATTTAATGTAACAGGCTCATATGCACAATATTCGTTGTAAGGTGTTGGAACATTGGGTGGGGTAGAAATAATCTCCACCCAGGCATGGGTTATTATCGGAGGAAAGTC
>CAZAMT010000044.1:0-19464 GCA_964486145.1 uncultured Bacteroidales bacterium | reverse complement strand
TGCCCCGATATTTTTTCGGGGAGTTCAACGAAGTTAATTAATAAGGCTGAATGTATGCGATTGTCCAATCACAAAAAACAAATGATTTGTTATGAGTGTATTTAACCTGGTTAAGAATAAACTTGGAAAACCCTATGTCGACCTTGAATTTTTACTTTTTTGTTTTCGAGAAGTTCTTCAGGATCTGAATGAAAACTTACTGTCAGATTTAATACCCTGGATTCATCCGGATGCCTATAGTATTGAAAAGATAAAGGCAGTTGACGACGAAAAACTACTTCATTTATACTCCATTTGTTTTCAATTATTAAATATTGTTGAAGTCAATGGGGCGGTGCAAAATCGCAGGCTAAAAGAAGAAAAAAGCGGCATTGATTCGATCAACGGTTTGTGGCCTAAAGAACTTAAATCAGTTTTGGACCAACAAATCTCCGAACAGGAAATTGTAAATCAATTTAACAGAGTACATGTTGAACCGGTGCTAACAGCTCATCCAACGGAAGCAAAGCGACCTGTGGTTCTTGAACATTATCGTCAACTTTACCTTTTGATGGTGAAACGCGAAAACCAAATGTATACATCAAATGAGCAAAGTGATATTCGTAAAGAAATAAAATCCATCTTACACCGCTTATGGTTCGCGGGGGAAATCTTTGTTGAAAAACCGGATATAAAAAGCGAATTGCACAACATCATATATTATTTTAAAAATGTATTTCCGGAGGTTATTCCTATTGTTGACAAAAACCTGTTAAACGCTTGGGAGCATCTCGGTTTTGATACTGATGCGATTCGATCAGAACTTAAATTACCAAAAATTTCATTTGGGAACTGGGTTGGAGGTGATCGGGATGGTCATCCAATGGTTTCCGCTGATATTACTTCGTACACGTTGAAAACTTTGCGGGTAAATGCATTTGCAGTCATCAAACAGCATTTAACCAGGCTTGAAAAATCTTTGGGAATATATTTTTCATTTGCTGAAGCTCCTTCCGAATTGCAAAGCAAAATATGGGAGTTAAAAGCAGAAATGGATGAAAAAGGAGACCTGTTATTTGGTCAGTATGAAGTTGAGGTTTTCCGTATGTACATTCAGTTTATCCAGGCCAAACTGCCTGTTGAATATTGTATGGAAGAGAGTCCCGAATTTACAGAGAAAAAATACAGTTATCGACATTCAGAGCAACTGATTGAAGATTTGATATTATTGAAGAAAAGCTTACAGAAGTTTGGTGCTGTTTCCCTTGCAAATGAAGATGTAAACAGCGTTATCCGGTTGGTGGATGTTTTTGGTTTTCATTTATCAAAACTGGATATTCGTCAAAACAGCAGTTACAATGAAAGAGCCATTCGTCAGTTAGTCAACAGGGCTTATCCGGAAATGAATGGTTTCCAGGAGTGGGATGATCAACAGCAGAAAGAATTCATTATGAATGAGATGAAAGCCAACAGGCCGTTTACAAATAACAGCGATTCGCTTTCCGGTGAATCGGAAGGTATGGTGTCATGTTTTCGTGTATTAACAGAACATATCCGTCGATACGGACACGATTCCATAGGAATGATACTGGTTAGTATGACCCGAAGCGTGATGGATCTCTTTAATGTTTACCTGTTGGAGAGAGAAGCCGGATTAACCACTATCCGTAATAACCATTTAGTTACAGGCATTCCGGTGGTTCCCCTGTTTGAAACCATTGATGACCTCATTCATTCACCAACAATCATGGACGAATATCTTTCACACCCGGTAGTAAAGGAATCGCTTGAATACCAGAAAGAACTAAATGATTATCCTGAGATCAGACAGCATGTTATGATTGGATACAGTGACAGCAATAAAGATGGCGGGATTCTTTCGAGTGCATGGCATTTGTACCTGGCGCAACAGGAACTGATTGCCATTGGTGAAAAGCATGGCGTAAGCATACATTTTTTTCATGGTAAAGGAGGTACAATTAGTCGTGGAGCGGGACCAACGCACTGGTTTATTAAAACACTGCCTTACAAGAGTGTGAACGGGTTTATACGTCAAACCGAGCAGGGAGAAACCATTGAACGCAAATATGCAAACAAGGTAAATGCAGCATACAATCTTGAATTGCTGGTAGCCGGTGCATTTAGTAGTTCGATAATGGACCGTTTTGCAAGCAGGTATGAACATCCTGCAAAAGATGTAATGGATTTTATTGCATGTGAAAGTATGGCGTACTACAGTGAATTAACTTCGGATGATGATTTCATCTCATTTTATTCACAGGCAACACCGATTGATGCTATTGAGTCAAGTAAAATTGGTTCCAGGCCGGCCAGACGCTCGGGGAAACGCACACTATCCGATTTAAGAGCAATACCGTGGGTTTTTTCATGGAACCAGTCAAGATATCATATCACCAGTTGGTACGGTGTGGGATATACATTGGAAAACATGCATAAAAGAGAGCCGGAAAAGTTTAACCGGTTTAAAAAACTCATCAAAACCGACCCCCTTATTCGCTATATTTTAACCAACGTTGATACCAGTCTGGCTGCCACGGATATTGAAATAATGAAGCAATATGCAGATTTGGTTGAAGACAAGGTTGTGAGAGATAAAATTCTCAACCGCCTGATTGATGAATTCAACAAGACCAGGGAAGTGATATCACTTCTGTTGGAAAGACCAATGGAAGAACGGCGGACCAACCATTTTTACTCGACAAAACTTCGGGCTGAACCATTGCAAATTTTGCATAATCAACAAATTGAGCTATTAAAAGAATGGCGTGAAAAGAAAAAAGCAGGAAAGCCAGATGTTGATAAAACGATGTTGAGGTTACTGCGTTGTGTCAACGCCATTGCGAATGCCATGGGAAATACCGGATAAATACTGATATTCTAATCTGCATGGACATGATTCCATTGTAAAATGGTAAATTTATAAGGTTGTAAATTAAAATATTGGTTATGACGAAAAAGGAGAAAATTTCACAATCATTGTCATACCTGAACCCTGACCTGGTTTCTGAAATATTATCATTGGCTTCCATCAATGATATTGAAAAAAACACCGAAATATTAAGAGAAGGACAGTATGTAAAGGTAATTCCGATTGTAATAGAGGGTCTGATAAAGGTATTCACAAGTCATCAGGACAAAGAACTGCTTTTGTATTACATCAGACCCAATGAAAGCTGCATCATGTCGTTTGCTGCCGGTTTGAGAAATGAGCCGAGTAAAGTTTTTGCTGCTACCGAAGAAGATACAACTGCTCTTCTGCTGCCTGTTGATGAAGTATTTAAATGGACAAAGCAATTCCCGGACATCAACACTTTGTTTTTTCAGCAATATAATTTAAGGTACAGTGACCTACTTGATACCATCCATCATGTATTGTTTGATAAACTGGATAAACGACTCTATAATTACCTGAGAGAAAAAGTAAGGTTAACAAACCAGAATCCCATTAAAATTTCTCACCGGCAAATAGCGAGTGAACTTGGAACGGTTAGGGAGGTTATAAGCAGGACCATGAAAAAATTAGAAGCAGAACAATTATTAAAACAGCATTCCAACAACATCGAATTATTGAAGTGGTGACCTCAGTCACTGCACAGAATTCAAATCATTGATACTTTTGTAAGAAAGAAACATGAAGAACAAAATCTTAAAATTCATGCTCATTTGTTTCATCTGTATAGCATTGATAACAGGGATGGTTCTTGTGTTTCAACATATGTCAAATTAAAATCGTAAAACAATGAAAAAGAACATGGGAACAGCAGATCGAATTATCAGGGTGATAATCGCTGCAATTATTGCAACGCTTTATTTTACAAATACTATCTCCGGAACTTTAGGTATAGTATTGCTCATTCTTGCAGGTGTATTTGTGCTTACAAGTTTAATTAGTTTTTGCCCACTTTATGCTCCTTTTGGGTTAAGAACATGTCCAAAAAAAGCATAATATCCGGAAGCTACGCAATTTTAAGAATGGGAGTTGAGGTGGTTAGCCAGTATTGGTGCCTCACTCCGGTTTTTAGGTTTTGGTAATCTATCCTCAACTCTTTAAAACAGCAATTGCAACAGGTGCTTATTCATTTCCCTTTCCCCGTTCCTACAAAATAATCGCTTTTTTCATCAAAGAGAACATTAAAGGTAGTTAAGCTTCCGTATATCCTCGAAATATACTGTTGAAGGTTCATTTTATCATCATCTGAAAGCTGTTGGTTGCTATTGATATTTTGCTCCAATACCCTTAGCCTGTCCCTGACCATGACTATCTTACGGAAAAATGATTCAATGGGTATTTCCTTGGATTGCATTTCTTCCTTCCCGGGTTTTAAGATTAACTTGCCATCTTCCCACTTTTTTCCGATATTGGTTTCAGGTAACAATAAACCAACCCCATCCAGTACGGAAAGAAACATTTTTTCAAATTCCTTTACATCAAGTGAGATGCAGGGTTTCTCTGATCCCTCGGGCTCATCCAATACCTTGAATTCATCACTGCTTTTGGAAATAGCCATTTTACCACCCCTGGCAAAATAAATGTCATAATTGGTTAAGTTCACGTTTGCTACGATACCCTCTCCATATAAGTCATGATCGATTTTGGTTCCTTTGTTTAAATCTGCCATAATCCTGTCCTGTTGTTTCCTGCAAAAATGCGAAAAAAAAAGGAAAAAAGACCATTGTGTTTTACCTGCGACATTATACCCTATGGCTTGTATTCTTTTTGAGTGCATTGGATTTTTCGGAGTTGCTTAAAACATATCCCGACAATAAATTGTTGTTATACTGATGTCACATAAAAAAATAGATCAATTTGTATACATAACAAGAAAGAATTTCCAGGTTTACCTTGCAATAAGTATCCTGGTCTTCTTGTTTGTTCTGTTCTTTCAACCTTTTGCCATTGAAAAGTTTGAATTTGAGAACAAACTCTTGTTTTTTGCCGGATTTGGATTGATAATACTTATTTTTCTTTTTCTGAATCAAATTTTATTTCAGAATCTTTTTTTACAATTAGAGAGGGAGCAACCGAATGATTCTTTACTTTTTTCCCTGTATTTCATTAGCCTGACAGTTACTACCAGTCTTGCATTTATATTTTACATTCGTTTTGTTGGAGAGGAACAAGTTACATTTAACCTTGTAGTAAAAATTGTATTTATTTGCATTGCTATACCTGTTACCATACATTTAAATAACAGGCTAAGTTGTTACCAACATCGATTAAAAGATTTAATGCATGAAAATAACTCATTGCAAATAAAACTCAGACAATTCTCTGAAAGCTATGCCAGCAAATCTGTCGAATTAATATCAGAGAATGATGCCGATAATTTCAGGATACTTGTTTCAAAAATTGCTTTTGTAAGATCAGCCGATAATTATGTTGAAATTGGTTACCAGGATGGCAGTGAAGTAAAAAAAAAGATGATCAGAAATACACTGAAAGGCGTTGAAAATCAGCTTAGGGAATTTAACAACTTTATCCGCACCCATCGTACCAGCCTGGTAAATGTTCAGTACATCAAAAAATTTAATAAAAATTTCAATACCTACTGGTTAAGTCTCGATAAAACCGATGAAACCATACCTGTATCACGGCAGTACCTTATGTCCGTTAAAGGCTTACTGTAAAGGCGTAGGGGCGAATACCATTCATGGTACTTTTTTGGCATACGCCCTCGCAAATTACCATGCATCCCAAACATAATGCTGTTTATCCCTTCCGTTTTATTTATCCCTAAACATGATCTAACTTTACTTTAAATAAACATCATAGATAGTGATATTAAACCAATGAATCGTTCGCAGAGATTGCGCTAATGCAAATAAAATTAAATATTAAACAGATGAATGTATTAATGCTATATCCAAAATACCCGGATACCTATTGGAGTTTCAAGCACGCTTTGAAGTTCATCTCTAAAAAAGCTGCTGTTCCTCCTTTGGGACTCATTACCGTGTCGGCGATGCTTCCGGAAAACTGGAACAAGAAACTGGTGGATTTAAATATTGAGGTTCTTGAGGACAGCGATTTGGAATGGGCTGATTATGTTTTTTTAAGCGGGATGTATGTCCAAAAACATTCGGTAAATGAAGTTTTACTTCGTTGTAAGAATTATCCGGTAAAAGTAATTGCCGGAGGACCTTTATTCACGCAAGATTATGATAATTATCCTCAAATCGATCATTTTATTTTAAATGAAGCTGAGATTACCATGCCCCGGTTCTTAGCAGATTTGGAGCGTGGGCAGGTTATACGGATTTACCAAACCGATGAATTTGCTGATTTATCATTGACGCCGGTACCCGACTACCATTTACTAAATCTAAAAGCGTATGCTTTTATGAATATGCAGGTATCACGCGGCTGCCCGTTTAACTGCGATTTTTGTGAGATTACAGCTTTGCTTGGACATAAAGTAAGAATGAAAAGCTGTGAACAAATTTTGAATGAGCTTGAAACCTTATATAAGTTGAAATGGCGGGGACCTGTTGCTGTGGTAGACGATAATTTTATTGGAAACAAAAAAATCGTCAAAAACAGTTTACTTCCGGCGATGATTGAATGGATGAAAAAGAATAATTACCCGTTTAAATTCAATGCGCAAACTTCAATAAACCTTGCTGATGAAGAACAATTATTGACCTTGATGCGCGAAGCAGGCTTTATATCCACCTTCATTGGCATTGAAACGCCTGTTGAAGAATCGCTTCAAAGTTGTCATAAGGTGCAAAATGAGAATCGGGATTTACTGGAAAATGTTAAACAAATACAAAAAGCTGGATTGCAGGTTTCTGGTGGTTTTATTGTTGGGTTCGACAGTGATAATGCATCC
Organism: uncultured Bacteroidales bacterium; assembly: GCA_964486145.1. GTDB lineage: Bacteria > Bacteroidota > Bacteroidia > Bacteroidales > JAAAOM01 > CAZAMT01. The sequence goes on along the minus strand of CAZAMT010000044.1, from coordinate 12,631 downwards.
GTATTTCAACGTCAGGTTGATTTTATCCAAAAAAGTGGGATTGTTTCGGCCATGGTAGGTTTACTAAACGCACCCAAAAATACCCGGTTGTATAAGCAAATGAAAGAAGAAAACAGGTTGACAATCGATGCCAGTGGGGATAATACTGATTTTACAATGAATTTTGTACCGAAAATGAACAATCAGGAACTGTTAGCAGGATACCGGCACATTATAAACAGTATTTATAAAGAGAAACCTTTTTATAGAAGGATTAGAGAGTTTCTCATCAATTATAAACCAGTCAGGATTGGTGCATCCAATTTTGATTACACGCTGGTAAAGGCGTTTTTGAAATCAATTTTTGTGTTGGGAGTAGCCAACAAAGGACGGTTTGAATACTGGAAGTTTATATTCTGGACACTGGTTAAAAAACCCAACTTATTTATTGATGCGATAACCCTGGCGGTTTATGGATATCATTTCAGAACAATTTACGGATTAAAGGGGACGAACGATTAAAAAATAAAAAAAAATTGAAAATGAGAAAAATAAAATATTCAAAAAACAACATTGATTTTACAAAGGATTTGAGAAGTTCCGTGAAGGATTATTTCATTGAAAATAACATTCAACCATATGGCAATAGAAAGATATTGATAAAAACCTTTTTCATGACCCTGGTATATTTTATTCCGCTGGGATTCATGGTTTCCGGGAATGTTACATCAGTACCACTGGTATTGCTTTGCTGGATAATTATGGGACTGGGGATGTCGGGTTTGGGAATGGTCACAATGCATGATGCCAATCACGGTTCCTTTTCAAAATACAAATGGGTAAATAATTTATTTGGTAAGTCATTGTATTTACTCGGTGGATATCCTCCCAACTGGAAGTATCAGCACAACACGCTTCACCATGGATATACCAACATCGAAGGTCACGATGAAGATATTGGTCATGGCGGAGTCCTGCGTTTTTCACCGCATAAACCTGTAAAGAAAATTCATAAATTCCAGCATATTTATGCCTGGTTTTTATATGGTCTTATGACGATTTCGTGGATAGTCACAAAAGACTTTAATAAACTAAATAAATACAAAAAAATGGGTGCTACGCTCGATAGCAAGGGAAACTTTACAAGAATGTTTACCGAATTGGTCATTTCAAAAGTGGTGTACTACGGTATTTTTTTGATATTGCCACTACTGTTGGTTCCCGTTTCATGGTATTGGATTGTGACTGGTTTTATTGCCATGCATTTCACCAGCGGTCTTGTATTAAGTACCATTTTTCAAACGGCTCATGTTGTTCCATCTTCGGAATTCCCGATACCGGATGATGACAGTCAGATCCAAACAAATTGGGCTGCACATCAGCTTTATACAACAAGCGATTTTTCCCCTGATAGTCGTATATTTTCATGGTTTATCGGGGGTCTGAATTACCAGATCGAACATCACTTGTTCCCAAATATTAGTCATATTCATTATAAGAATATCGCGAAAATTGTTAAGGATACGGCCCAAAAGCACGGTTTGCCTTACTATGTAAATAAAACCTTTCTGCAGGCTGTTAACGAGCATCATAAAATGTTAAAGCTGCTTGGTAACCTTAAAAGCGAAAGTTTACAGGTTCAATTAGATAATGCGGAAAAGTATAATTCAGTTGCAGTATAATTGTACGGGGTAAATGAAAAAATAACTGAATTTTAAGAAAGAAAGAAAAATAAAGATTTTGGGTATAAAACAGAAAAATCCTGCCAGTAGGGCAGGATTTTTCTTTGCTTTTACTCAGACAAATTAATATTGCTGAATGGGAACTTTAAATATACTGATTTATTATAGATTCAAACAATTCCTGTTTACCGCTGATTTGTTTTGGTTCACCATTTTTTGCAGCCAGATTACGCATATCTTCCAGTGTTAATTTACCTTCTTCAAAGTCTTTGCCATCACCTGAATCGAAGGATGCATACCTGCTATTCCGCATCTTTTTGTAATCCGATTTTTCGAGAATGTCCAGCGTGATCATCAGCGCGCGTGCAAATGCATCCATACCGGCAATGTGGGCTATAAAGATGTCTTCGAGGTCGGTTGAGTTACGATGAACTTTCGCATCAAAGTTTACACCGCCACTGGTAAAACCACCGGCTTCAACGATGACCAACAGCGCTTCAACAAGTTCGTAAATATTAATCGGGAACTGGTCGGTATCCCAACCATTTTGGTAATCACCCCGATTGGCATCGATACTGCAAAACAAACCTTCATTGGCAGCAACCTGCAACTCATGCTGAAATGTGTGACCTGCAAGTGTCGCATGGTTCACTTCAACGTTGAGTTTGAAATCTCCGGCAAGCCCGTATTTTTTCAGAAAACCAATGACGGTTGCTGTATCATAATCGTATTGGTGTTTGGTAGGTTCCATGGGTTTGGGTTCAATCAGGAAATTTCCGTTGAATCCGTTTTGACGGGCATAATCTTTGGCCATATGCAGAAATTTAGCCAGGTGTTCCAGTTCCCTGTCCATTTTTGTATTGAGTAACGACATATATCCTTCACGTCCTCCCCAGAATACGTAGTTTTCTCCACCGAGGGCGATGGTAGCATCCAGGGCGTTTTTAACCTGGGTTGCTGCGTAGGTAATCACATTAAAATCAGGATTGGTTGCTGCACCATTCATATACCGGGGATTGGAAAAAACATTGGCTGTGCCCCACAACAATTTTACACCTGAAACTTTTTGCTTTTCTTTCGCATATTCCACCATGGTTTTCATCCTGCTTTCGTATTCTGGAACGGTAGGACCTTCATCAACAATGTCAATGTCGTGAAAGCAGTAATACGGAACACCAAGCTTAGTGAAAAACTCAAATGCAGCATCCATTTTATCTTTGGCGCGAGCAATGGCATCGGAACGCTCGTCCCACGGAAAGCTCATTGTTCCCGGGCCAAACGGGTCGGCGCCGGTTCCACAGAAGGTATGCCAGTAAGCAACGGCAAAACGAAAGTATTCCTTCATCGTTTTTCCTGCTACCATTTTGTTTTCATCATAATATTTGAATGCCAGTGGATTTTTCGATTCCCTGCCTTCAAACTTTATTTTTCCTATTCCTTTAAAAAATTCTTTATCACCTGTTAAGTAATCCATGCTATTTATATTTATGAGTTTTAAAAAAGTTTATGCTTGAATAATTGATTTTAAACCTTGCAACCAGTTATTGTATGCATCCTGGTATGCAGATTTTTCTGATGTTTTTGGTTCAACGGACTTTATTTTCTTCAACGTTCCGAAGGTTTCATCTGCATTTTTGTAAATGTTACTTCCCAGACCGGCGCCCCTGGCAGCACCTACAGAGCCGTCAGTATCATATAATTCAATGGACGCTCCCGTGATGGTAGCCAGAGCCTCCCTGAAAATGGGGCTTAAAAACATGTTGGCATTTCCTGCCCTGATGATTTTTGGATCAATTCCAATATCCTGCATCACATCCATACCATATTTAAATGAAAAAACAATACCTTCCTGAGCAGCACGCATGATATGTGACTTATGATGGATGTTGAAATTCAGATTTTGTATATTACCGCCCGGATTTTGATTGTTCAGCACGCGTTCAGCACCGTTGCCGAAGGGCAACACAATAAGGCCATCACTGCCTACAGGAACTTTTGCCGCCAATTGGTTCATTTCCGGATAATCCAAACCAGCGGATACCTCATGTTTTAGCCATGAATTTAGTATCCCGGTTCCGTTGATACATAACAAGACACCCAATCTGATGTTTTCATGCTGATAGTTTACGTGGGCAAAAGTGTTTACTCTTGATTCAGGATCGTATTTTATTTCATCGCTGACACCATAGACAACGCCGGATGTTCCTGCCGTTGCAGCAATTTCTCCCGGATGGAGTACATTTAGAGAGAAAGCATTGTTTGGTTGATCCCCGGCCCGGTATGAAACCGATGTGTCCGGTGACAGCCCTAATTCGTTCGCAACGTTTGGTAATACATGGCCCTGAACAGAGAATGTTGGGACAATCTCAGGAATGAGGCTTCTGTCTATCTCATAATGATGCAACAGAAATTCAGCGAGATCATTCTCTTTATAATTCCAGAATATCCCTTCGCTCAGCCCGGATACCGTTGTGCTAATTTCGCCGGTTAATTTCATGGCGATGTAATCGCCAGGTAACATGATTTTATCAATTTTTTCAAATGTTTCAGGTTCATTCTCCTTTACCCACCGGAGTTTCGATGCAGTAAAATTGCCCGGTGAATTGAGTAAACATGACAAACAGGTTTCTTTACCTATTGTTTCAAAGGCTTTGTTACCAACTTCAACTGCGCGGCTATCGCACCAAATGATGGACGGACGAACAACATTTCGGTTCCTGTCAATGGCCACAAGGCCATGCATCTGGTATGATATGCCGATGCTCTTAATTTCATTTTTGCTTACATCTGCTTTGTTCAGTGCCTCTTTGAGGGCTAATTTCAGGTTTTCCCACCATGATTCAGGGTGCTGTTCGGCCCAGTCACTTTGTTTGGCAATAATTTTCATTTCCTGTTTCGGATGAAATGCACTGGCAACTGTTTCACCTGTTGAAGCATTCAGAACGCTTACTTTTACCGATGAACTGCCTACGTCAAATCCTAATAAGTACATAGTTTTTGTTTTTAGTTCGTTTAAATAATAAAGCCCGTGTTGGCTTTTTTAAATTCATCAAATCTTTTTTTATCAAAGATGTTCAGTCGTGCAGGTTTATGGGCTACACCCGTTTGAAATTCGTTTAGTGGAATAATGTAATTTAGTTTACCGATTTTTTTTCTGAAATTTCGATTGTCAATAGGAATGCCCAAAATAGCCTCATAAAGCCGTTGTAATTGGTTTAACGAAAATTTTTCAGGCAACAGTTCATAACCCAGCGGCTCTGTAAGCAATTCCCGCTGAAGAGTTTTGAGTCCGGCCTCAATGATACGGTTATGATCAAAAATCAGGGATGGGAGATGATTTACAGGAAACCATCTGGCTTCAAATGATTTGGAAAGATCAGTATCTCTGCTTTCTTTTATATTTATAAGTGAATAATACGCGATAGTTACAACCCTGTCTACGTTGATTCCGCTTGATTTTTGTAACCATTCCAGGTCACCGTTGCTATTTAGTCGGTCAGGGTGATCGAATACACCAAACTGCTTTAGATACAGGTTTTGCAAACCCGTTAATTCGTATAATACCCTGTTGGCTGAGTCTTTCAGTGTTTCGTGAAACTGAATCAGATTACCGGGTAGTTTCAGCCTGCTGTCATGCGCATCATCCTGTTCCCTGTTAATCAGTAATACGGATAGCTCGGGCTCATTGAAACCGAATACAACGCAGTCGACAGAAATATGTGGATTAAGATGTGCCATTTTGTTTTTACAGACCTATATGTAACTTTAAAAATAAATCCGTGATTCGTTCAGTTTTTTCAAAATTATTTAAGAATGAAGGATACGTGTTTGCAATCATCAAACAGGGTAAATATATGAAAAATGTCAGTAATAACAAACTAAACGTACAAAATACGTAACAATACATTTTTTTGTTAAACATGAAAGTGAAATGCTTTTGAAGGTAATGTGCTGGTAATTGCTACTCTTTTGGCAGGTACACACTGAAAACGGTGCCTTTGCCTAATTTGCTTTCAACGGTTATTTTCCCTTTGTTTTTTTCAACAAATTCTTTACAAATGATTAGTCCAAGTCCTGTACCTGTTTCTCCTTCGGTACCTGTTGTGGAATAATACTGATCAATTTTAAATAAACGTTTCTGGTCCTGCGGGGAAATGCCAATACCATCATCTTTAATTGTAATAAGAATTTGATCATTTTCGGATTTACAGCTTATGTTAATCGTTCCATCATTATTGGAAAATTTTATGGCATTGCTTAACAGGTTTCGTATCACCGTGTTGATCATCTGATTGTCGATGTAAGCCTGACAGGAGGTGATATCCGTTTGTATGTTCAGGTTTTTGGATTCGCTGGACATCTTCAGAAAATACAGGTTTTGTTCAATCAATTCTTTGACGTTTGTACTGACAGGATTATACCTGATGGCGTTTGTTTGACTTCTTGCCCAATGAAGCAGGTTTTCGAGCAGGTTATATGCGTTTTCAGATGATGTTTTTATCATTTCGATAATTTCCTGTTTTCGCTTGTCGTCCATTTCATGGAACCTCGAAGAAACAAGCATGGCAAAACCGGAGATGGCATGAAACGGATTTTTAAGATCGTGGGCGATGATGGAAAAAAACTTATTTTTGGTGCGGTTTAATTTTTCAAGTTCCTGGTTTATTTCCCTGAGGTTATCTGCCTGTGCCTCCAGTTCTTCCTTTTGTTGTTGAATTTCTTCCTGTCGTTCTTCCAGCAGAACATTTACCTCATGAATGGCCTCTGATTGCTGAATAAGCTTATTTACGTTTGCTTTTTGTTTTGAAATATCCCGTCCAAGTCCAACCAAACATGAAATTTCACCATTGTTATCCTTTACAGGCACTTTGGTAGTAGAAACAACGATGTTTTTTCCATCTTCTGACCAACCGAATTCCTCCTTGTTAATTATCGGTTTCCCCGATTTAATAACCTCCATGTCATCATTAAAAAAAGCTTCAGCCATATTTTCCGGATAAAAATCGTAATCCGTTTTTCCCACGATATTTTCAACCCTGCCTGCCTTCATTATCTTGATCAGCTCATCATTCCCGGTAATAAATCGACCGTTTGTGTCTTTGATGTAAATTCGGTCAGGCATATTATCTATAAAAGCGCGCAAAATGTTCCTTTCATTTTCCAGTTCTTCGGATTTTTCTGTAAGGATCTCTGATTGTTGTTCAATGTGTTCCTGTCTTTCCTCCAGAATTTGATTAATTTCAGATAGTTGATTCGATTTGATCATCAACTCTTTTTCAACTTCTTTTTGTTTTGAAATGTCCCTACCGATTCCAATAATTCCAATGATTTGGCCTTTGTCATCAAGGTATGGCACTTTGGTTGTTGATTTATAAATAAGTTTACCTTTGCCATCGCGCCCGTATTCTTCCTTGTTGATAATGGGTTCGCCGGTTTGTATTATTTTCTGTTCGTCATCGTAATAGGTTTGTGCAATATCATGCTCATAAAAATCAAAATCTGTTTTTCCTATCACTTCCTTCGGGTGGTTTTTACCCATGACCGAGGCAATTTGCTTATTGGCAATAACAAATTTACTTTCTAAGTCCTTAATGTAAATACTGTCGGGCATTGCATCGATAAGCGCCCGTAACTGATTTCTCTTGGTATGGAACTGTTTTCCCAGTTTTTCGTCATCCCTTTTTTCTGCAAATTCGGTTTTTCTTAAATACAGAATGATGAGCACAATGTTGGTGATGATCAAAAAAACGATGATAAGAATTTTCAAATCCGTAAAAAATGCAAACATTTTGTGTGATCAGTAGGTTTGTTTTAACAGCATGGTAAAATTAAGAATATTATTATTTATATCAACGTGATTAATGTCTGTTTTCTTGCACATGCTATGAACATTGTAGATAAAAAAAGCCCGCCAGAAATAATGGCAGGCTTCGATGATGTCATTTAAGTTATCAGAATCCAAACAAATTCGGCAACCAAAGGCTCAGTGCAGGAATGTACGTTACCAGTAACAGGGTAATGATCATCGCGATGAACATGGGAAACAATGGTTTGATGACCCTGGCAATGGGCACTCCCGATACGCTACAGCCTATAAATAGCACAGAACCAACCGGAGGCGTGCATAGTCCGACACTTAGATTTAGTACCATGATGATTCCAAAATGAATGGGATCCAGTCCAAGCTGGGTAACCACAATGGGGAGAAAAATGGGTGTAAAAATCAGTACAGCAGGTGTCATATCCATAAATACCCCCACAAATAAAAGAATTAAGTTAATAATAAGCAGAATGACGATTGGGTTGTTACTGATAGACAGCAATCCGGAACTTACATTTTGCGGAATGTTTTCAAACGACATGATCCAGGACAAACCTATACTGGCTGCTACAAGCAATAGTACAATGGAGGTAGTACGAACCGAATTTAACAGGATTGTTGGTAAATCTGATATTTTAATTTCGTTATATATAAACGCCAGTATAGCAGCATATAAAACCGCCACTGCCGATGCCTCGGTTGCTGTAAAAATGCCAGCAATGATCCCTCCAATGACAACCACGAGAAGCAACAGGCTTGGAACTGAATCGAAAAACTTTCGTGTTCCTTTGAAATAGTGATTTAGATCATCATCGGCCTGACCAATTATGCTTGTAAAAGCAAATACTGTCAACAGAAGAATGGCACTGGTGATAAAATGAACATCACTGTAAATGTTAATGGCTATGGCAATAATTAAGGTTTGAATGATGGAATGGACTACCTTTTTGTTACCCAACAGGAGTGGGGTTAGCGCCAGGATAAGCAATGGAATCAGAAAAACAGGAAATGAATTGTTCAAAACAAAAAACAGGGCAACTCCGCCAAATCCCAGAATGAGGTCAAACCATTTTGCCTTTGGAAATTTGGGATATACCATGATCAGGATTGTTTTCAACCAGATGGCATACATAAGCAGATACGTCCAGTTAAACTGGTCATTTGAAAAAACATAAATTAAACCAAGGATCGAAAATAACATACCAAAAGTAATTCCGATATCCAAAAGCATGTGTTCTTTAGATATAGCATATTTTTTTCGTATGGCGAATACGGCTGCAATAAGCATTAAACTTACACCTGTCAGGATACCGGGGATGTAACCTGCCACGAACAATGCCGCGATGGAAGCCCCGCCACTGGCGAGAGAGTAAACAATGAGTACGTTACTTGGAGGAATGGTTAAACCCGTTGTTGCAGATGTTATGTTTACAGCAGCGCTAAAATTTTTATCGTATCCCTCTTTTTTCATTTCAGGAGACATGATGGTTCCGATGGCAGAAGCTGATGCAGCTGCAGAACCGGAAATAGCGCCAAACAGCATGTTTGCAAGGATGTTCACAAATGCGAGTCCTCCCGGGAGCCGTCCAACGAGCACCCGGGCAAAATTAATGAGGCGTATGGCAATACCTCCCCGGTTCATGATATTCCCTGCCAGAATAAAAAAGGGAATGGCAAGCAGGGCAAAACTATCGAGTCCGGTAGCCATACGATGTGCAAATGTAGTGAAAGCCGGTAAAGTATCAATATTTACCAACATGGTTAGTATCCCGGATAAACCGATGCTAAATGCGATGGGAACGCCTAACGCCAGAAAGATAATAAAACTTGTAATTAGAATGATAATTCCTAAATAATCCATAGATGTTTAATTTATTCAACGTTATTTTTTAGTTTAACCAGATTGTCGATGCTGTAATATAGAATCAACAGCCCGCTCAAGGGCAGCACAATGTAAATATAGCCCAGGGGAATGGATAATGCCGCTGACTTGACATTGAGCATAAAGCGGGTAAATACCAGCCAGGATCCGCCTACAACCAGTACACTTAAAGAAAACAGGGCAATCAGGGTTTGAATGATCGTTTGCACGATTTTCGTCTTTCGCGGACTTGCATTTTGTAAAATAAGATCAATCGCCAAATGCTCGTTTTTGCCTGCAACAAAAGCTGCACCGAGCAATCCAACCCAAATTAACAGAAATCCGGCGATCTCATCTGTAAAGGAACTTGGGGAGGCCATTATGTATCGACTGAATACCTGCCATAAAACATCGATTACCAGGGTTCCTAAAAGAAATACACATGCCCATTTAACCAGGTTATCAATTTTATCTCTCATGATTTGTCAGTTTTTAGTCTTCAGCACGGATGCGCTGGATTAACGTATAAATTTTTTCGTTGTCCCGGTAATTTTCATACATTTGTTCTACCTTTTTTGCAAAAGGCTCTTTATCCGGGTAATATATGTTTACGCCTGCTTTTTGAACTGCTTCTAAACTTTCCTCCACTGATTGGGCCCATAATTTACGCTGTTCAACAACCGATTCTTTTACAGCTTGTGATAGCCATTCTTTTTCCTGGTCGGTAAGTTTATTCCAAACGTGTGTGCTGATGATCAACACATCAGGGATCATGGAGTGTTCGTTAATTGTATAATGTTTACAAACCTCATAATGGTGTGAAAAGTAAAAACTCGGCGGGTTATTTTCGGCTCCATCAACCACGCCACTTTGCAATGCCGTATAAAGTTCACCAAATGAAATTGGGGTAGGGGATCCACCCAGCGTCTTTATCATGTTAACAGCCGTATTACTTTTCATTACGCGTATTTTTAAACCTTCAAGATCTTCCGGTTTCTTTATCGGCGTATTGATGGTATAAAAACTACGGCTTCCTGCATCATAAAAGCACAATCCTTTGATAAAAAAAGGTTCGGTTGATGCCAGTAATTCTTCACCAATTTCACCATCGAACACATCGTATCCATGTTGTTTTGATTTAAAAATGTATGGTATGCTGAGTGCCTTATAATCTTCAATAAAACTTTCCATTACCGCGGCTGATACTTTTGTTATTGCAAGGCTTCCAATTTGCAGGAGTTCAACACATTGCTGCTCTGAACCAAGCTGACCGCTCGGGTAAATATCGATTTGAAGTTTTCCGTCCGAAATTTCATTCACACGCTTGGTCATAAATGCCATGCCTTTATGGACCGGGTGTGTTGGGTCGAGGCCATGGGCCAGTTTTAATACTCTGTGTTTTTCCGTTTGCGCACACGATGCAAAAAGAAAAACAAGTAATCCCATCAGGGCGATTCGCATTCGTCTCATAATTGCTCCTTTTTTTAATTCCTGATTTTCCGGATGATAGCTAACGCTTTTTTTACATCCTCCGTTATTTTTTCAAAATTTCCCGAATTTACTAAATCTTTTGTAATTAATTTAGATCCCATACCCACGCAATAAACTCCTGCCTGGAACCAGGCTTTCAAATTCTCCTCTGTCGGCTCAACTCCACCAGTAGGCATAATGTTTGACCAGGGCAATGGGCCTTTGACAGCGGAAACAAATTTTGGGCCTCCTACCTGCGTACCCGGGAATATTTTAACTACTTCTGCACCGAGTTCTTCCGCCTGTGATATTTCTGATACCGAACCACAACCGGGCGACCAGGCTATTTTTCTGCGGTTACAAATTTTTGCCATTTCCGGATTAAGTACCGGTGAAACAATGAAATTGGTGCCAAGCTGAATATAAAGTGCTGCTGTGGCGGGATCAACAACCGAACCTACACCAAGAATCATTTCCGGTAAATTTTTCATCGCGTACTTGTTCATTTCTGCAAAAACCTCATGCGCAAAATCACCACGGTTGGTGAATTCAAATACCTTCACTCCACCATCATAGCATGCTTTCAATACATTTTTGCATACATCGGTATCAGGATGATAGAAAACCGGAATCATTCCTGTTTCTTTCATCTTTATTGCTACGTCTATTCTCGTAAATTTTGACATCTTTTTAAATTGATTATTGATTAATAATTACTGGTTTTAAAATACATGAACCGATTTCTGGCATTGAACAATGCATTCGGCATTATTTAATATTCTACCGGCTTACTCTTCCCGATGCATCTCCTCCCATGAGTTTTTCAACTTCGTCAACGGTAACCATGTTAAAATCACCATGAATGGTGTGTTTCAAACATGATGCGGCAACCGCGAAATTTAACGCTTTCTGGTCATCACCTTCGTACGTTAACAAACCATAAATAAGCCCACCCATAAATGAGTCGCCACCACCAACGCGATCAACAATATGGGTAATGTCGTATTGTGGAGCTTCAAACAACGTGTTTCCATTGTACAAAACCCCCGACCAGGTATTGTGATTTGCATTGATGGACCCGCGCAAGGTTATGATCACCTTTTTAGCTTTAGGGAATTTCTGCATAAGTTGTTCACATACGGATCGATATGCTTCAGAGGTAACCTCACCGCTTGTGACATCAACACCATCGGGGTGAATACCGAATACCTTTTCTGCATCCTCCTCGTTGCCGAGAATTATATCACAGTGTTCAACAATCGCGGGCATTATCTCTTCTGCTTTTTTACCATATTTCCATAGGTTTTTTCGGAAGTTCAGGTCGGTAGAAATTGTTATTCCTTTTTCACTGGCAACCTTTACAGCTTCAAGGCAAACATCGGCAGCACCCTGGGAAATGGCCGGTGTAATGCCTGTCCAGTGGAACCAGGTTGCACCCTGAAAAACCTTGTCCCAATCTATCATTCCCGGTTGTACTTCAGCGATGGCTGAATGTGCCCTGTCGTAAACCACCTTGCTGGCCCTGGCTACTGCTCCGGTTTCAAGAAAATAAATTCCCAGCCTTTCACCTCCCCAGGCAATGTGACCGGTATCAATACCAAATTTTTTCAGATTCATTTCACAGGCTTTACCAAGATCATTTTCTGGCAGCCGGCTTACATAACCAACGGGCATGCCAAAGTTTGCCAGTGAAACAGCAACGTTTGCTTCACCGCCTCCATAAGTGGCTTCAAAGGAAGTTGCCTGGGCAAATCGCTGATATCCAGGGGATGCCAGGCGCAACATTACTTCTCCAAATGTGATGATTTTATTTTTCAT
>CAZAMT010000043.1:14373-19941 GCA_964486145.1 uncultured Bacteroidales bacterium | reverse complement strand
CGTTGCAGAGTACCCGTATAAATCTGATGACCGATTGCTGGCTGCTTCATTTTTATCGAAGGTATGAATATTTTCTTGTATAAAATCATTCATTTTGGATGCGCTGAGCCCTGGTCCGAAGCGAATGCGATTATTGAAGAAATGTTGGTCTTCATAAGTGCCCATCAGACGTGCAAAAAGATCTTCTTCCTGTTCAGGAGCCCGTTTGATGTCATAACCTTCATTTATTCTTGATCTATCACTGGTAAGTAATCGATATTTGCCACCCCATTTTAAAGTAGCCTCATTTGATGACAACAAAAATGGATAACTGAAATTCACCTTGAAGGAGGAATTGGTACCCTGATTGATTGAATGATCATGATAATGGAATCTAAAATCCTTAATCAACCCAGGATCGTGGATATCAATTTCAGGATCAATCGCTTCCACAAATACGTTATGATCAGTTAAATTATGTATTTGAAAATTAAAAGGTTCACTCTCAAAGGTCGAAATTTTAGAGTTATAATCTTTTATTGCGGCAGAATGAAATAAGGAATAATCAAAGTTTAAAAGATTAAAACCAATTTTCCCGCCTAAATGCATGGTTGTGATTTTTTTCTCTATGGCACGATCAGTTATGTCACGACGCATAGTTCCGCCAAGTACCGTATCAGGACTGATGTATTCTCCGATCTTTGGACGATAACGATTTCTTCTTCGGATGTCATCGTCGGTAAGTTTGCTATGCATGAAGTGAAAAAACATGTCTGTTTTTTCATTGAATTTATAGTCAATGTATGAATAAATTCCCTGACGTGAACGAACACCCAATAAATCCCTGTGCCTTAAATCTTTGGAACCTATTACGTAGGTGTCATATGATTCATTATCTGTATTTACAAAAGATTGCTTCTTCCAGTCGTTTATTTCCAGTCGGTCTCTTGACAGATGGGTGTTATAAATGCTTCCACCAATTTTGACTCCCAGTTTACCGCCGTCATCGTTTTTATGAATAAACCGGTTGTTATAAGAAAAACTTCCAATAACGTTATATTTCTCAGAAAGTTGATTATATCCTGTTCCTGCTTCTACCCGAAACTTTCTTTCCTCGCTTTTGGCTTTTGAGGTTTTCAAATTTACGGCACCGGCAATGGCATCAATGTCATTTTCAGGGGTTATGGCTTTGATTACCTCAATTGAACTCACCTGGTCAATAGGGATTAGATCCAATTCTTCATATCTGGAGCCGTCTTCCACTGTACTTGGAATTTGTTCTCCATTAATTGTGGTAATGGTAAATCCGGGTGGGGTTCCTCTCAGTTGTATAACCGAGCCTTCGCCACGGTTTCTTTCCACATTGATCCCTGGTAAGCGTTGCAGTGCCTCGGCGACATTTCGATCCGGAAACCGGCCGATTAAATCTGAAGAGACTACGTTTTTTAAATTAAGGGCCATTTTTTGTTGATTCAGGGCTTTTCCCTGTCCTTCAAAATTTCCGGTTACAACGACTTCGTTTATTGTTATCCCGGGTTTGAGATAAAAATCGCGGGAAATTTTCATTTGTGATTCAAGTTCAATGGGAAATTTGATCTTTTCATAGCCCAGATAGCTGATAATCAATGAATATTTACCAGGCGGAATATTTTGAAGGTTATAATATCCATTTAAATCGCTGCAAGTGCCTTTGGTTGAGCCATTTAGATAGACTGAAGCACCCGGCAGACGTTGACCGGTTTTGGCATCCAGAATATTGCCGGATAAATTGTTGTAATTCATTGGCATTGATTCAATGGTCAATTGAAAAAAGGGCTTTTTCAGCATAATGTGTTGCCCCCGTTGAACAATTTTTATGCGTTGCCCTTTAAAAATGTATTTTAAAACATCCGCTACCGACTCATTTTCTGAGTTAATGGAAATTTTTCTATTGGTGTTTATATTATTATTGCTGTAAACAAAAATAAAACCTGTGAGATCCTCTATCTTTTCGAGTGCTGTTTCAAGTTTGACCTCGGATAGGTACAAAGAAATTTTTACAGAACTCATTGATCCTGAGTTTGCAGCCAATCCGGACAAATTACAAATAAATGCCAGAGTTAGAAAGCAAATCCAATATGGTTTTTTTATATACAAACCAATATTCTTTCGTTAGTTAGTAATGCGAAATTAAAAAAACTAAGAATAATTTAATACATGATTAACTTATTGGAGTAAACAAATTGGGGTATTCGATTGTTTATCGCGGGCTCAATTCATAACAACCTCTTCCATCAATATGGATTTTTTTGTTGTCATTGTCAAAATCGTAATCCAATGGAATAATTACATCAATATTATTTAATACATCCTCTAAGGATTCGTTGTCAAATTTGGCAGTCAGGTTACAATCCAAAATCTGCTTATGTGAAACATTAAACTGCACTCCATACCATTTTTCAAGCTCTTTAAAAACCGTTTTCATGGGATCATTTTTAAAAATGATAATGCCATCTTTCCATGAAATTTCTTCAAAACTTGTTACCGGAGTCTTCTCAATTTTATTTGATTCCCCTTGAAAATAGAGCTTCTCGCCGGGATTTACCTCAACCTGGTTTTGTGGCCCATCAGCAGCTTTCGATGTAAACGCCACTTTTCCGGTAACCACAATGGTTTCAATATTACCGGTTTCTTTTTCACTCTTTATATTAAATGATGTACCAAGTACTTTAATTTCATGATCCTGCAAGGTAATAACGAAGGGTAATTCAGAAGATACAACCTCAAAATAGGCTTCTCCTGTTAGCCTAACATTCCTGTTTTCATTTCCAAAATCATCAAAATATGCTAGTTCACTTCCGGCATTCAGGTAGATTTTTGATCCATCTGGCATGGTAAGATTTAATTTTTTTCCGTAGGGAACTTGTTTTGTAATCACAGAAGGGGATGTCATTTTCCCGGAATCATCTAAAACATAGCGTAACAGGAAATAACTGGTTGTAAGGATCAATAATCCGGCTGCGATGCGTAAAATAAATTTAAAGTTATGCTTTGCATTTAATTTTTTTCCCAATGCAGATTCATGTTCAAGTATTCTTTTAGTAAGCTTGTCAAGTGCATCCTTTTTCTCCTGAGGTTGAACTCTTTTTAATTTCCATATATCCTCAAACTGCCTGAATAATTTTTGGTTATGGGAGTTTTCATTTCGCCATTGCTCAAGAGATTTCTGCTCAATGAGAGAAAGCTCCCCGGCAAGGTAAGCCCCAATTTGCTCTTCTATGTTTTTTTTTCTTTCCATTTAAATCAATGTCATTAATATGACTTCTTTTTTACCATATACCCTTACAAAAAAATTCAAAAATATTGCATTTTTATTGCAATCACAGTAAAAACGTAAAAATTACGTTTACTATTTTTAATTCTTATAAACAACCCTCCTTAATTTTACCAGTGCTCTGCCAATTTGCGTCTCCACCGTTTTTATTGAAATATTAAGTTTTTCAGCAATATCCTTATATTTCAAACCCTCATCACGGCTCATTCGGAATATTTTACGGCATTGTTCAGGCAACTCGTTCATTGATTTTTCAATTTGTTCCTGCAGCTCTGTTGCATTGAGCAATTCATCCGGTTGAGCACATTCCGACTTTAAATTCGGGTATACAAATCCTATGTTTTCCTGCTGATTTTTCCTCAAATAATCAATTGATTGATTCTTTACAGCAGCAAACAAATACGACTTAAGTGATGTTTTTATGTTTATCGTTTTGCGCTTATCCCAAAGTTTAAAAAAAACATCCATTACAGCTTCTTCAGCAATGGAATCAGACTTTACAATAAACACGGACCAGATTTTCAACTGTTCATAATACTTATTGAATATTTTTTCAAATGCCTTATAACTGGATTCATGTTTGAGTTTTTTTAATAATATCTGGTCTTTCTCCATACCCACGGTTCAAGGAATTGATAATTACGCATTAAAGTTATTTTTTTAAAATTGAAATCAAAAGTGTTGAAATCAAGATTTATGCCTAATTTCAAATACCATTGTAATGATTCGAATGGTTACTCGTTTTTATTAACAATACAGATAAAACTTTCAGCCTTACTTATTCATAAATTATTTACAATCGACTGTTTTGAATTACAATTGAACATGAAGTTTTATGATTATACACAATTAGCATTGACCAGCCTGTGGCAATCAAAACTAAGTACCCTACTGACTGTTTTGGGCGTCATCATTGGAGTGGGAGCACTTACATCAATGATTTCTTACGGCACCGGAATGCAAAAGAACATTACGGATAGTTTTAAAATTTCCGGAATATCAAATATGCCTGCCGAATTTACTGCCGATCACATGGGTGGAGGCGTTTTTGTACCTGTTGAAACAGCAAAAGCCATCTTTTTTGTGGAAGCATCCGTTATTGGCTTTATCGGGGCAATTTTTGGGCTGGGCCTGGGCTGGGTAGTAACCCGAATAGCTAACCAAATTATGAATGCCAAAATAGTGCCGGAAGAAATGCCATCGGTTGATATGTTCTATTTCCCCTGGTGGCTTATCACGGGCGCCATTGCTTTTTCCATTTTGTTGAGCCTGACTGCAGGCCTTTATCCTGCGATGAAAGCGGCCAATACCGACCCTGTAAAAGCGCTCAGGCATGAATAAGGTTCACCTTGTTGCATCACACAACCGACAAAAATATTTGTAACAAAAAATCCCCGGATGTACCGGGGATTCTGCGGAAATAAATCATACTAAGAGCCCATCTATTGCAACGTTTCCGCAACATCGGTTGTCACACTAAATTTTAATTTTCCCTGAATTAATAACGTATCTGTTATCGGCTTAACAGAAACTCCCCCAGCCCGAAGAATATAAGCATCCTCTTCAAGATAACCAAGCAATTCCTCATTGGTAACATTGCAGACAATACTTCTTGCCCCCCGTGGAATCGAATCTGCAAAAGCAACAACAACTTCCGGTAATCCATCAACCTGGATGGTGGCTTCAATACTTGAAAAATAATCCAACGTAATGGCCGGATCATCATTTTTTAATTCGATGACGGCTTCTTTGATGCTCACCGATCTTATTTCATCCCTTGAAACTTCCGTATCAGCCAACATATCCTCCAGTGAAGATTGAATTACACTTGTTGAGAAGACATTTTCTCCAACATTCCCGGTAGGTTCTATAACGAAGTCAACATAGGTATAATCTGTATCTACATTTACACCAAAATCCAGCAATTCTTCGCAACTGCTGAACATAAATCCGGTTAAAATCACAAGACCAATTGCAACTATTTTTATATTCTTCATGGCATTAAAAATTATGTTATTACTTTGATTTTCAAATACTAAAATTAAGAAGTTGATGTTGGTGGAAAAAACTGAAACGGTTATATATTAGATACTATGATTTTATCTGATTAGTTTCAGGAAAAGTATAAAATTCATTGATTAGAATTGTGCATTTGACAAATAGATATTTGGAGGAGTTAAACTGAAATATTACAAGGATAAAAGTTTTATCAGCCTGCAGACAAAAAAAACAATTTTACCTGTCGTTCAAACCCTAAAAAAAATCCTTCGTAAAGA
>CAZAMT010000043.1:0-14273 GCA_964486145.1 uncultured Bacteroidales bacterium | reverse complement strand
AAGAAAAACATCAAAAATGTAGAAATTTCATCCGGTTTCAAGAGAAAACTTCTTGAAAAATATTCAAAGCTATTAACCAATGATGATCGACTAACTTCATCTAACATTCACGATTACCTAAACAGCCATCCGGATGAAAAAAAATTCCTGTTATGGGCTTTGTGTATGGATTATGAAACTTCGCTGATATCAGGCCTGGGATTCATCGATGATTTTGAAGAGGCTGGTGATCAATGGGAATACCGCGTCATTCCTGTCATAAATAAAAATTTGAAAGAAAATTTGGCTTCGGAACCAGTAACAGTCAGTAGTAAAGACAATTTATCGAAAGATATGGATTTACATGCTGCATTTGTGAAGTATGATGATAAAATAAATATCCATGTAAATGCCAATAAAGAATCCTTTGAAAATAAAAACATTAAAGGTTTCATCACTTATCGTGTGAACAGCAACGGGAGTAAAATTCCGGTTAGTAAATACCTCTCGGTGCCAAAAAAGAAAAAACACGGGTATGCTGCAGTAACAAGTGCCAAAAATGTGGATCCGGAAAAATCGCATACTTTTATTATTCAACCAGTGACTATATTTGATACCCGTTGCGAACCCATCCTGGTAAATTACCGGCCCGATTAAGGATTTAAAGGTATCGTGTTTCTTCATAATTACAGTTGTTTTCTATCATTCCGAACCAGACCAGTTTCTTTCTGTTGTTGTACATAAACTGTTTTTATGCAACTTCCGCTACTCATAATTGTATGGACCCTTTTTTCTCATCCTGCTGCAGTTGCAACTGTTCAACCGGAAGAATATAAAGTGTATGTAGTTCAGGAAGCATGGCATACCGGTATTATTCTGACGGTAGATGATGTTTCTGCTGACATTTTTCCCGAAATTACGAACTACCAAAAATATCAATACATTGATGTAAGCTGGGGAGATGAAAGGTATTATCAATATCCCAATCCGGGGATTTTTATGGCTGCCAGGGCAGTTCTATGGCCAACTTCAGCGGTACTAAAGCTTGCCGGGTATTCGCAAAATCCACGGAATATATTTACGAAATCTACCATTTTGGAAATTACGATGGATGAAGTCCGGTTTAACCAGCTCTGCTCATTTATTTCTGAAAGTTTTTTAAGAGACGATCATGGAAAGATCATTCCCAGCACTGTTTACAGGAAATCGAGGAGCTTTTTTCTTGCCAAACGAAAATACTCGATATTCCGAACATGCAATACATGGGTTGCCCTTGCATTTAAAGAATCAGGTTTCGATACGGGCACTTTTTTTCTTATTACGGCAGGTCAGCTATTTCGGCGACTTCATAAAACCACACATTCCCGGTTTATTCATTCAATTTCTAATGTTCATTTAACAATGCCTTGTTCTTTTGTGTTTCAGGTTTTCCGGTGATGGGGATATTGGCCCTGAATACACCAAAATGCTCCGTCATCCGATGCAAAATCGTTTTGCAAATCTATGATCAACATGGCTGTTTTCATGACCCGGAATTGTTTAGCGTTGATAATATGTTCTTTATCGATGCAATACTTGCACCGCTAAATTGTTCAAAATGTAACGGATTATAATCGATTTTCTCGTACAGCCTTTGAAAAGCCATCTTTACAATATCATCATGGTCAAAAGCAAGTGATGGCAGTTTTTTTACCGGGAACCAACGGGCAATCGCCGCGTCATCACCACCAGTTACCATTGGATTGTCATTCAGAAGTGCATAATAAACGACCGAAACCGTCCGGTGCCGCGGGTCCCTGTCTGGTTCGCTGAATGTATGAAGTTGTTCAAGTGTTAAACCAGTTAGTCCGGTTTCCTCCTTCAGTTCGCGCGCTGCTGCTACATCGGTGGTTTCATCCATATTTACAAACCCTCCCGGAAAAGCCCATTGCCCCTTAAATGGTTCATTGCCTCTTTCAATAAGCAAAACAAACAATTCTGCCCCGTTAAATCTGAAAACAACTGCATCGGTTGTCAGTGCCGGACGGGGATACTTGTAACAATACTTCCTCTCATTCATAATGGGATTTTTTATTCTCTTTTCTTATTCCTAAAAAAAGTACAACGATTTTGTTCTACAAATACATTTGAACCTGAAACGTGACTGAACTTCGTGTACCATCCACAATTGCATCAGACTGATAACCGGGAGTACCAGTATATACAGCCCATGTTGAATACTGTAAGGTAAGTTTTGCATTATGCCCGGAGACATAGTAATTCAGTCCCGCATCAAGCTGTAACGATGCTTCTGCCAATGCATCGAAATCCTTTACATGCACCGCTGCAACAGGCTGGAATTTACCTGGCAAGGGTTGCCACAACGCAGGTAATACATATCCTGCCAACGAATAGAGTATGGTTCCGGTACCCACATTGAAATGAGCGTTGCCTCCTCCCTGCTGCAATTTGCCCCGGGGTAAAGGGTTCATCGGTCCGTACGTCCGAAGATGATTTGGTCCAAAATCGTAGAAAAATGTACCTGCATACACTGTTAAAACGGATTTATCTCTAAAAGGATAGTCAAAAAACACATCCATACCTAATAATTGTTCATTATGATGGATGGTATCACCTGAAGCATTCAGACTTGCCAGCGAACCCGGGTGATAATTAAAACCGGCCCCAAGATTAAGAATTTTCTTTTTACCCAGGTAACTGAAATTCAGGTAAGAACTTTTAAACTTTTCTTCATCAAGGAATGAATAAAACACATAACCCTTATAACCATTGTTGCTGTTCGGAAAATAATTGCTTTTGGATAATCCTGCTTTTTGAAATTCATCTTTTAAAAATGGTTTATCAAAAGAAAAATGGTAATTAAACTTTGCCAGGTTGCCTTTGAAAAAAATACCAACCTGCCGTCCGGCCTGATCTGTTTTACCGAGCGTTGGCAGCGCAAATCCCGGGTGATCCAACATGATATTCTTGCTGTAACTCACGCTCCCGAGCCGCGATACACCTGCCCATCCATGAAGGCCAAATCCCGTATACAGCTTTCCGTCAAAAAAATTAAAAGCCGACCAAACATCGTGAAAAAACATTTGCGGCTTTGTATTGGATGAAAATGTCTGACTATTCATACCAAGCTGCGTATAAACGATAAACCTGTCATCCAGAAACCCGGCATACATCGAAAATCGGGTCCTTCGCAAACCAATGTCAAACAAATAATCTTTTGGCCCGCCATCCACATCAAATGTTCCCGGATTCAAATGTGTATAACGGGTCCATACCTGCGTGCCAAAATGCATGGATACGCTGGAATTTTCATTGATTTGATATTTAATCCCCTCGCTTAAAACCGAAAGGCTGTTTTCCTGCGGAAAAACCAAAATACAACTAACAAAGGTCCCAAACAGACCTAAAAATGATGTTTTGAATCTCATACTATTTATTAAAATTTCAAATGAACAAATTTCAGATAGCAGAAGCTGAAAACAGGCTGTTTATTAGTCAACACTTCATACGTCCTGCTTCTTAAACAGGTTTGAAGAACATTTTATATTCAGATGAATTAAACGCTTCCCTGTAAATGTTCCAACAGTGTTTGCTGATGCAATACGGGCATGTATTTATTGTAATCGATCCCTGCATCCAGAATAAAACGGGTAAGTAATATTTTTACGTCTTCCACAAGTTCTTCTGATTTCCAGGGCTTTTCCAGGTATTTTTCAATGTTTGCCTGGTTAATGGCTTTTATGGTATCCTGATGTGTTGCCTGGCCGGTTAACAACATTTTTCGGGTTGCAGAAAATCGGCTGTCGGTGTTTATTTCGCTCAGAAATTCAACACCGTTTTTCCCCGGCATAACATGATCCGAGATGATGACCGCAACCATATCCCCCTCGGTATCAATATCATTGATTAATTCCATGGCTTCATCCGCTGATTCACATTCTTCAACGGATACATGCTTTTCAAATACCTGAAGGTCTTTCGACAATGTGGAAAGCACTTCCCTTTGATCATCTACATAAATAATGTTTATTTTATCCATGATGTATTTTATTATCTTTTTTCATTATCTATTGGACTGGTAATTTAATGATAAATGTTGTTTTGCCTTTCATGCTTTTCACGTCAATCCGGCCGTTGTAACCGTCTACCAATCGTTGAACAATGGATAATCCCAAACCCAATCCGAACGATAAACCACCCTTTTTCGTGGTAAAATTAGGTTGAAATATTTTACTCAGTTTATCTTCTGGAATTCCGGGGCCATTGTCTGAGATTGAAACCCGGATGCTTCTTCTCTCTGTTGTTGTTTCAATTTCAATTACCGGGTTTTCAATTCCCGCATGAAGCATGCTCTCGCAGGCATTTTTGATGATGTTAACCCAAATTTGCACAAGTTCTCCCGTATTTGCAGTAATTTGTGGAAGTTCTGAAGGGGTGTACTTCACTTCAACCTCAGAGAGCAGTTTTTTTAACAACGTCAATGCTTCACGGATGGTATCTCCCGGATTTACTGGTTGTCTCTCCTGATCGGAAACACTTAGCTGTTTGATGGAATTCAACACGTGCACTGCATGGCGAGATGCAATGCGCATGTCATGCAAAGCAACTCCCATCTCCCAGAAATGATATATCCGATCGATTATTTCCTGCTCCTCCTCCAATCCGTTCATCTGCTTCAACTCTGTATTGTCAAATCCGATCCTGGCAAGTTTTTTCGCAGCATTGGAAGAAATGTTCCATTGTTTTTCAAACGCTTTCTTTCGCTTTCGCACTTCATTGCTTGAAAGATATTGCCCTCTGGAAAATCCTTTTTCAAAGTTCGAAAAAATAGTATGTATCTCGGTTTCTTTGAAATAGGTATAAATTTCCTGAGCCAGCCACTGTGAATTTCCATTCAAAACCCCAATGGCGTTGTTCAGCTCGTGCGCCAGGCCTGCAGCCATTTGACCAAGCGTCGCCAGTTTATCACTCTGAAATAGTTTTTTTAGCGCTGCTTCTTTTTCAAACATCACATCCTTGGTAAATATCTGTCGTGCTGAAAGTTCATGGACAATAACGGGTACAAAATCTTCAATGGTATACCCGGGTTGCTTTTCTACCACTTCAGCTTCAATAAAAGCCAGCTTACTATCTTTCAGGGCCATCACATTGGCGTAAGCCGTATACGATTTTGAAAAAAAGCTATGAACCCCTACAAACATGTTTTTTTCAGATTTAAATACTTCCCGGTTTCCGGATTGCCCGTGAAGATATCCAGCTACTAATCCTTCCATAACCAGAAAGAGCCGTTTGTTTTCCTGTCCCTGTTTTAACAAGTATTCGCCTGTTGAAAGACTAACCACGTTCTGTTCATTGCAGAAATATTTTTCTTTCAGTTTGTTTACCAGGTGAATATCCATATGCTGTTGCTGGCTCATGCGTTTGTCCTGTTTAAATAAAATGGATTAGCCTTAAAATATAAACTGTAAGAAAGGCAAGGCAAACACCTATTATTCCTACAATCACTCCTATTCGTGCCATGTCCCCTGTGCTGACAACTCCGGTCCCATGTGCAAGTGCGTTCGGGGGAGTACTGATGGGTAACGACATACCAACGGACGCAGAAATAGCCGTGGCAAGGATCAATGTTGAAATACCTCCAAGTCCTGCCAAACTTTCAACCGACACTCCAAGTACGGCAAGAATAGGCATGAGCAGGTTTGCGGTGGCGGTATGTGACATAAAATTTGCCATTACAAGTGTAAGTAAAGCAGCACCTCCGATTATGATGTAGGGTGAAAATGTCCCGAAAGGTATACTGTTCACCAGGTTTTTAGCCAGCCCGCTTTGGTCCATTGCCAGCCCCAGTGCTATACCCCCGGATACAAGCCAGAGCACATCCCAACTGATTTTCTTCAAATCTTCCCTGGTTATAATGCCCGTTGTTGTAAACACAGCAACAGGTATCATGGCTACCACGTACGCATTCATTCCATGTAAAAAATCAGTTAACCAGAGTAGAATGGTTCCTGCAAATGTGACGTAAACCAAATTGGCTTTTGGATTTCGAACAAATGTGCTTTTAATATCTACTTTGATAGAAGATGATTCGGCTGGATACAACATATTCAGGAGGAACCACGCGATTAGCAAGAGAACAACCACATATGGTACGCCAAAGCTCATCCATTCTCCAAAACTGATGGTGTTTTCACCGGTCAGGTATTTAAGTGCTATCGCGTTTGGCGGAGTTCCGATAGGGGTGCCTATTCCTCCGATATTCGCAGCAACAGGGATACTTAAGGCAATGGCAATCTTGCCTTTATCGGTGGGGTTATACAACGCCAGAACGGGAGTAAGGATGGAAAGCATCATTGCCGTGGTTGCCGTATTACTCATAAACATGGAGAAAACCGCCGTGATGATCATCAATCCCAACATCAGGATTTTTGGGTTCTCGCCAAACGGTTTTAACATGATACGGGCGAGGTTTTTATCCAAACGATACTTCGTTGCAGCCATAGCAAGAAAAAAGCCCCCCATGAACAATAAAATAATGGGCGAGGCAAAAGTGGCAAATATGGATTTATAATCGAGCAGTGTGCCAAGCGAATCCGGTGCGGGGGATTCCCTGAACAGTACAAAACCTTTATTTGAAACCATGATTAATTCCAACACGATGATAAGCACGGATGTGGCATAAATAGGAACTGGTTCAAGCACCCAAAACAAGGTTGCAAGAACAAAAATGGCAATTACACGTTTTTCAATCACTGTTAATTCTTCAATTGGGAAAAACTCAACCGGAATTAAAAGGATAATAAGAGGAACAGTGATTGAAAACAACAAGTTGAAATGCTTCATGAGCGTATTAAGTAAATTAATTTACAGAGTATATAAGAACATGAAAAATGCAGCCACAAAATTAATAAGCAAATTTCAATAATCAATAAAACCCACGAAAATGAAAAAAAAATTACCCTTACTTGCTTTAGCCTTTTTAGCCATGGCATCTGCACATGCCCAGCGAACAGATGCCAACATCTTCGGAGATGTAAAATCAGCGAATAATAACGAGCACATTCCTTTTGCCAGTATTTACCTGGAAGGAACAACCATTGGCACAACTACCGATGAAACCGGCCATTACATGCTCATTGATCTGCCGGAAGGCACACATGTGGTTGTGGCCAAATCATTGGGATACGGAACGCAAAAAGATACGGTAACCATTACCAGAGGGAAAACCCTGGAAGTGAATTTTACGCTTCCTGAAGAAACCATGGCACTGAATGAAGTAGTGGTAACCGGCACAAAAACGTTTAAACGGCAAACAGAATCACCAGTAATTGTGAATGTACTGGAAAGCAAATCGCTACGAATGGTAGATGCCTGCAACATATCGGAAGGATTGCGTTTTCAGCCCGGGTTGCGTATAGAGACAGATTGCCAGACGTGCAGCTATACTCAGCTCCGGATGAACGGACTGGGTGGAGGTTATTCCCAGATTTTAATTAACGGACGTCCCATTTTCAGCCCGCTCACCGGGCTGTATGGAATGGAACAAATTCCTGCCAACATGGTTGACCGCATTGAGGTAGTGCGCGGGGGAGGCTCAGCACTCTACGGTTCAAGTGCCATCGGGGGAACAGTCAACATCATTACCAAAATTCCCGATCAGGAGAATTACGATGTGAGTGTGACTGCCCAAAGCATTAAAGGAGAAGCCACTGATGTTGTGTTAAACGGAAATCTAAGTTTACTAACTACCAAACGAAACGCAGGGGTATCTCTTTATGTAAACCGTCGTACAAGAGAAACCTACGATCATAACAATGATAATTTCTCAGAACTTCCTGAATTAGCGAACAACTCTTTTGGGGCAAACCTGTATTATCGCCCCACCCAAAACCAGAAACTTGAAATAAATTTTACCAGCCTCTATGAATACCGCTACGGCGGAGAGATGGTGAATGATCCGGCCCATATAGCCTTGCAATCCGAGGAACGCACCCACAATGTTTTCATGGGCGGTATTGATTACCAGGTCAATTTCAATGAAGACAACAGCTCATTCATCGTGTACACCGCTGGCCAGCATACCGACAGGGATCATTACACGGGAATTTTTCCCGATGCGGAAACAGCCATTGAGCAACACCTGGCTACCCCCCCTTATGGTTACACGAACAATACTACATGGCAGGCAGGTACACAGTTTAATCATCGATTGCAGGATTTTTTGGGAGGCAGCAATGTGTTAACCATCGGCGCCGAGTATATTTTTGATGACGTTTTTGATACTATTCCGGCATACAATTATGAAACCGACCAACTTTCCAGAAATGCCGGAGGATTTTTTCAAAGTGACTGGCAAATGCTGCAAAATATTAATTTACTTGCCGGACTTCGCGTGGATAAACACAACCTGGTGGAAAATGTCATCCTCAGTCCGCGAATTTCATTACTTTACCGGTTGAAAAACTATACCCAGATCCGTGCAACATGGGGAACCGGTTTTCGCGCCCCGCAAGCTTTCGATGCGGATATGCATATCGCCTTTGCCGGCGGAGGTATTTCCCGAATATCACTTAGTAATGATCTACAAGAGGAGCGTTCCAACAGCTTTAGCGGGTCCATCAATGTTGATCATCCCACTGAACGCTACATTTTTGGCTTTACCCTTGAAGGTTTTTACACGAAACTGAATGATGCTTTTTACCTGCAACCCATTGGTGAAGACGAATTTGGTGAACGGTTTGAAAAACGAAACGGCCCCGGGGCAACTGTTCGTGGTGGAACACTGGAACTGCGGGCAAATTACAATCGTTTGATGCAACTGGAAGGCGGATTTACAATGCAGACCAGTTTGTATGACGAACCTGTTGAAACCATTGAAGGCCTGGAACCAAAAAGCGAATTTCTGCGCACACCCAATGAATATGGATACCTTACGCTGTTGATTATGCCCAACGACAGGATCAATGCATCCATCAGCAGTGTTTACACCGGGCCCATGGAGCTGGCCCATTTTGCAGGTGCCCCGGAACAGGATATCGATGAATATAAAACATCCGATCCGTTCACCGAGATAAACCTGAAAGCAGGATATACGTTTGGTTTCAATTCCATTGATTCTGGTATTGAGATTTTCGGTGGCGTGAAAAACATTACCAACGCATACCAAAACGATTTTGACACTGGCAAAAACCGGGATAGCAACTATATTTATGGGCCCGGCCTGCCCCGGACCTTTTATGTGGGATTGCGGTTGAAATCTTTATAGTACATTTCAATTTTAAAACCCGTCAAATTATTGGGAAAGTATGATTAAATATTTTGATTTACGTTTACGGCAATTAATTATTAACATCTGGTATATATCTAATTATCAAATTAATAAATTGTTATATTTTTAATTTTGTTTAAAACTATCCTTTAGATATATATTTGTTTAATGTAAAATTGTAAGCACGCTTGTTGGTTTCCCGAAGTGATCCATCAGTTCGGGATGAAAAGGGAATCCTGTGATCCCAACTATCATTGGGAAAGTCAGGAGCTGTCCCCGCAGCTGTAATCCATTCCGGTACTCCTGAATTAGTCCGGAAACGTTTTCAATATTTATCCACTAACCGTTCATGCCGGCTCATACCGGTAGGTTGGGAAGGGATTGAAAACCCGGAAAGCCAGAAGACCTGCCAGCAAAGTTGTAAAAAGATCCATAGCTTTCGGGTGAAAAGCAGAGGATAGGAATATCTGTGTATATACTACCCTTATTTTTTCCGAGAGCTGCATTAATAAAATTAGTATAATGTAAACACTGAATGTATGGAAAAGAATGCAGCTTTGATCAAGACAATTGTAAAAAGGGACGGTCAACACGTACCGTTTGATGAAGAAAAGATTTCGTTTGCTATTTTTAAAGCCCTTCGGGCTGTAGGAATTCCCAACAGGGGAAAAGCAGGCATGTACGCCCGCCAGGTAGAGGAAAAGCTCCGGCTAAATGCCAGAAAAGAACCCCCTGCTGTTGAAGAAATCCAGGATGTCGTTGAAAACGTGCTTTTTGAGAACCGTGAATACGAGGCAGCAAAGGCATACATTATTTACCGGTATCAGCATCAAAACATACGGGATGCCAAAGAAATGTTTTCAAACATCGAAATGGTAGAAGATTACATCAATCTGACTGACTGGAGGGTTAAAGAGAGCGCCAATTCCACCTATTCACTTCAGGGCCTGAACCAGCATGTTTCTACGCTCATCAGCTCGCAGTACTGGTTGAACCATATTTATCCCGGGGAAATTGCCGACGCCCATAAAAAAGGACGATTCCATATTCACGATTTGGGTTTTTTAAGCGTATACTGTGTAGGCTGGGACCTGGAAGATTTGCTGATGACCGGCTTCCGCGGCGTTGAAGGAAAAATTCAGAGCAAGCCCGCAAAACACCTGCGATCAGCGCTTGGGCAAATTGTTAACTTTTTTTATACCATGCAGGGAGAAGCCGCAGGTGCACAGGCGTTCTCTAATTTTGATACCTACCTTGCTCCGTTTATCAGGTATGACAAACTCACTTACAATCAGGTTAAACAATGCCTGCAGGAGTTCTTCTTCAATATCAATGTACCTACCCGTGTGGGTTTTCAGACACCTTTTACCAATGTAACACTCGATTTAAAGGTTCCCGGTTTTCTCTCGGCCCAGCCTGTGATCATTGGCGGGCAGCCACAAGAGCACAGCTATGGCGATTTTCAGGAAGAAATTGATGTTTTTAACAAGGCTTTTGCAGAAGTAATGCTCGAAGGCGATGCCAACGGTGGTGTTTTTTCTTTCCCCATCCCTACCTACAACATTACACCGGGTTTTGAATGGGACAATCCCAGTTACGAAAAAATCTGGGAGATAACAGCCAAATACGGTATTCCGTACTTTTCAAACTTTGTAAACTCCGATATGGACCCGGATGATGTTCGAAGCATGTGTTGCCGATTACGATTGGATAAGCGTGAATTGCAAAAAAGAGGGGGCGGCTTGTTTGGGGCTAACCCGCTCACCGGTTCGGTTGGTGTGGTAACCATCAATCTGCCAAAACTGGGTTACGAGGCCAAGTCGGAGAAAGACTTTTTTCAACGGCTCAGCAGACTGATGGAATTGGGTAAAAACAGCCTTGAAATAAAACGAAAGGTTATTGAACGATTGACCGAACAGGGATTATTCCCCTATTCGAAATTTTACCTGCGACACCTGCACAAAAAAAACGGAATCTACTGGGGCAACCATTTTTCAACCATCGGCATTATCGGGATGAATGAATGCAGCCTGAATTTCATGGGCTGTAGCATTGCTGAGCAACAAGGTCATACCTTTGCCACCCGTATCATGGATTTTATGCGGAAAAAACTGGAAGGTTTTCAGTTGGAAACCGGTAATATATACAACCTGGAAGCCACACCTGCCGAGGGAACATCATACCGCCTGGCGCGCATTGACAAAATGCAATACCCCGATATCATCGTTGCAAATGAGCAGGCATATAAAAAAGGAGGACAACCGTATTACACCAATTCAACGCAATTACCTGTAAATCATACCGATGATCTCTTTGAAGCGCTCAGGTTGCAGGATGCTCTCCAGACAAAATACACAGGAGGCACCGTGTTTCACACCTTTGTTGGTGAAAACCAGTTACCAGTGAATTCTGTGAAAAAGTTGCTGCAGAAAGTGACAAACAATTTTAAACTGCCTTACATTACCTTATCACCAACATTTAGTATTTGTGAGGAGCATGGGTATATTTTTGGGGAACATAAGCTTTGCCCGAAATGCAAGGCCCGGGGAAAAAAACAGTCATGCACCGTTTACTCAAGAATTGTTGGATACTTACGACCTGTAGATCAATGGAATGAAGGAAAACAACAAGAATTTACCGATCGGGCACTGTTTGATCCAGTTAAAGGAAATACAAAGCATGAGCATACGACAACTGGCATTGTAAAAACAATTTTGCCCATGAACGAAAGACTGTGATTTCCTTTTGGTAATCGATGAATTCTGCGATATAGTGAATATTTACTTTTAAAAAAATGGCGAAGATAAAAGTAACTCCAATGAAACCGGAAAAAACATATTTGGACTTACCCATTGGCGGATTTATGAAGCAAAGCCTGATTGATTACCCGGGAAATATTTCAGCAGTGGTTTTCACTGCAGGATGTAACTTCCGGTGTAACTATTGTCACAATCCGGAACTTGTAAATCCTGACATCATAAATAAATCTGAAAAATTTGATGTAGCAACAGTAATAACATGGATTGAAAATAACCGTCTTTTATTGGATGCCGTGACCATTTCAGGTGGCGAACCAACGATACACCAATCATTAATTCCGTTTATAAAAAAAATAAAAGAATTGGATGTAAAAGTAAAACTGGATACGAATGGCACCAATCCTGATATGCTGAGTAACCTTGTTAAGGAAAAACTATTGGATTACGTGGCCATGGATATCAAAGCACCGCTTCACCTTAAAGATTACCAAAACATTGCAGGCCAGCAGTTCGATAAAGAAATGCTTGATCATGTACAACATTCCATCACCCTTTTACAAACGGCAAACGTAAATTTCGAATTCAGGTCAACCTTAACAAAAACCAATCACACTATGAAAGATGCTCTGCAGATAGCCGGTTCTGTGAGGGCTCCCCTGTACTTCCAGCAATTTCAAACATCTCCGGCAATTAAAGATTTAAAAATTGAGCCGTTTCAGGAATTTACCGGGTTAAAAGAACGTTTCCATCATTCCGGTAATGTGAGATTCAGGGATTAACAAAGGTAAAATGGAAACCATCTGATAAATTTTATTGCATTTAAAAGGGAAAAAGCCTAAATCAGGCTAAACACATTGTTATGACAAAAAACTTGCGGTTTATGGTTTTTCCTTTTTCGCCAATCCATGGGTATATGCATATCCACCAATAATGGCCGTTGCCGGGGCAACCAGAACCAGGCCAAAACTACCGACCAGGGTGTGCAGTATCTCAGCAGCAATGTAATTGGTATTGAAAATAGTTGTCATGGGCGTTCCTTTGGCCATAAACACCATGAAAACAAAGATAAAACTACCGGAATATGCAAACAGCAGGGTGGTTGTCATGGTTCCGATAACCGGGTAGGCAATGCTAAAACCGGAAAGCATCAATTCTTTGGATTTCATGTCCGGCCGCTTTTCGATAAGTTCGTTTTGTGATGCAGAAATATCCATGGCCACATCCATAACTGCACCCGCTGCGGAAATAAAAATGGCCGATAAAAAAATATCTGATAACCTTAAATGAGCAAACCCCGCATAGAGAAGCGCTTCGGAAAATTCCTGCACTGTTCCGGGAATCCTGAAGAAATGACCGAATAGCAGGGCCAGGACGGAGGTTATGGTAATACCTACAATTGAGCCTGACAACGCAACCAAACCTTTTCTGGAAAGGCCACTAATCAGTAAAATTATAACAGCAGTGGTTACCGATATGATTGCCAGAGAAACCGGAACAGGGGAATACCCTTTCAGAAAAAAAGGGATCAGGATTTTCCAGATAGCCAGAGCAGTGAATACGAAGGACAACAATGCCTTAAAACCTGTCCAGCCGGCAAAAGAAATTAAAAAAACAGCAAAAAGTCCAAAAAGGATCCATTCGAGGTTAATCCGGTAAATATCATCAGCCCTTGCAGATACAATTTTATTGTTGGATTTGTTTAGCTTTAAAACAGCAAGAACATTATCGCCTTTATTAAATATTTTATCAGTTTTCATGAGTCCCATGAGGACATTGGTTGCTTTTAAGGTATCACCCTTAAATTTACCTGATCGGATTTCAATGACCAAACCTTGTGTACCGGTAGTAACAACCCCAAAAGTTTGCAGATCTTCATTATCTACAGATAACACCGTAGCCTTTTCCCTCTGGGTGCTGTTTGTTAAGGCGGGGTTTTCAAAGCCGGTGGGAAGTAAAATAAGGACAAAACAAACCAAACTCACAAACAAAGCAAAAATCAAATTGTTTTTCCTATTCTTTTTTAAGGCCATATGTATTTTTATTCAAGGTAAATAAAAAACCTGCATTCCATATGCAGGTTTTTTATACATTTTTTTTTCACTAAAAACCAGATTATTCCTCGTTTAGTTTAGCAATAGCAATTATCTTTTTTGCCACATCGGTATTGTCATAGTAGCCACTGAATTCATACTGTCCCTGACCCAGTGCAAAAACCGGTACCGGTACACCAGTGTGTGAATACGAAGTCCAGTCAATACCTGCTTTAT
>CAZAMT010000042.1:0-20414 GCA_964486145.1 uncultured Bacteroidales bacterium | reverse complement strand
TGCTCTGAACCAGCTGAGCTAATCGCCCCAATATTTTTTGTTTTGCTGGCTATTGACCCTCCCGATGTTAGTCGGGATGCTCTGAACCAGCTGAGCTAATCGCCCTTTCTTTGTGTCTTTTTAAAACGCTTAATGACTATCGACGAATGTAATAAGCATTAATCATTTGTAAAGCGGCTGCAAATATAAATTACTTATCGTTATTCGCAAAGAGAATCGATATTTTTTTTGGATTTTATTATCTCAGCAACCAGAAATATACTTCCGGTAACCATGATAAGGTCGTCAGTAGATGCTTTTACGCATACTTCTTTAAGTGCCTCCGATGACCTATGGTAAACTTTCCCTTTTAATCCGTTTTTGTTAGCAATCGATGCCAGCTCATTTGCGGGCATTGCACGGGGGATATCTGCTTGCGCAAAGTAACAACGTGCATTCTCGGGAATCATTTTTAGGATCGGGACAACATTTTTATCCTTTACAAAACCCAGCATCAAATGAAGTTCTTTATAAGGAATTTGTTTTACCTGTTCCAGCATTTCTCGAAATCCTTCTGCATTATGCGCTGCATCACAGTAGAAGCGTGGATTTGTTCCCAGCATCTCAAATCTTCCTATCATGCCGGTTGATTTACGGATGGTTTTTAATCCATCATACATGGCATTGTCTGATACAGGAATGGTCTTAGTTAGTTCCTTGATGGAGGCAATAGTTGTTATTAGGTTTTTATGCTGATAGCTGCCAAACAAATCCAATTCTATCTCCAATTTCTGCCCGCCTTGTTTCAAATGGATGTGCTGATTTAATTCTTTGTTTAACAGCGCATACATCAAAGAAAAATGCTGATCAGCAAAAGTAATGGAGGTTTTATTTTTCCTGGCAGTATTCAGAAATACTTCGGTTGTTTCCGGATGAGTTTCTCCGATTATCACCGGAACATTAGGTTTCATAATACCCGCCTTTTCTTTTGCAATGACAGGTAACGTGTTACCTAAAAATTGCTGATGATCATAACCAATATTGGTTATAATGGAAAGCTCAGGAATGATAATATTGGTAGAATCCAGTCTGCCACCCATACCCACCTCAATGACAGCTACATCTACTTTCGAGTGTCGAAAATAGTCAAAGGCCATCATCACAGACATTTCAAAAAAGGATGGTTCTACTTGCGTTAAGATAGATGTGCTTTTTTCAATAAATCCAATGATATAATCTTTATCGATGCATCGACCGTTAACCTTTATTCGTTCCCTGAAATCAAGGTAATGCGGTGAAGTATATAATCCTGTTTTGTATCCTCCATTTTGCAAAATAGCTGCCAACATATGCGAAACCGAACCTTTTCCGTTGGTTCCCGCAACATGTATTGTTTTAAAAGATTGGTGCGGATGATTGTAAAAACCATCAAGCAAAATGGTATTGTCTAAGTTTGCTTTGTATGCAACTCCTCCAACCCGCTGATACATGGGCAATAAGGAATAAATATATTTTATTGTTGATTCGTACCTGCCATCAGGTTGATTCTTCATTTTTCAATTAAAAGTTCCGATGGTATTTGCAATTCTTTGTTAATCTCAATTCCTTCCGGTAATTCTTTGAAATGTATTTCAACCCGTCGGTTGTATTTTCTTCCTTCCGGGATATCGTTTCCGTCAGAATCTGTTTCCTTAGCTACTATTATTTTTTCGCCCATCCCTTTGGTGTTCATTTTTTCTTCTGGTATACCAATGGATTCAAGATAATCATATACAGCTTCTGCACGTTTGTAAGACAACAGAAGGTTATAAGATGCAGGGCCTTTGCTATCAGAATGTCCGGTAATTTCCAATTGGAAAGTAATTCCTTCAATTTCCTGGTATAGTCTATTCAGAAATGCTTTATGCTCCGCTGATAATGCATAACTGTCAAAACCAAATATAAGGTTTTTAACCGTAATGACTTGTGCGGAATGTTTCTTCTGTTCCCGATTTTCGGGAACAAGCGAAAGTTCGACGGGGATATCCAGTTCTTCCTGGTTGTTATCGAGGGTGAACGTTGCAGTGTCTGGTTTAAATCCTGCAGCCGTGGCAATAAGCGTGTATTCTCCGGCACGAAAACGTTCTTTCCAGGCACCTTTATATAGTTTTACCGTATCATGTATCCTGTTCGACTCAAAAATGGTTAGCATTATCCCGGGTATTTTATCCCCGGTGGAATCTAAGGTAGTTATTTGCGTATTAATTTTGAATTTCCTTAGCATTGGTTCAGAGATATTCCAGTACTTCAGAATGTCTTTTTGACCTTCACCGTGAGGTACGTATTTTGATAGAAATAATGAGTTGCCATCATTATGAGGGTAATAAAAAAGGTTTATGTCGGTGTTGTTAACCGGATATCCCAGGTTTTTTGGCTTACCCCATGTGCCATCCGACAACCGTTGGGCTTTAAATACGTCAAATTCCCCCATATTAAAATGTCCTTCAGAAGCAAAATACAGTGTTTTCCCGTTTTTAGTGATAAATGGAGTTTCCTCGTTTTTTGATGTATTGATTGCGCTTCCAAGATTTACAGGATTGGTCCATTCATTGGAGTCATTCAGCGTGCATAAATATATATCGGCACCTCCCTTTCCTCCCGGGCGGTTACTGGTGAAGTACATGGTTTTGCCGTCTGCTGAAATTGTAGCGTGCGTTTCGTTGTAATCGGTATTGATTGTACCTTTCAATTTTGCTATCGGGCTCCATTCTCCGTCAATAAAATTACTTTCATAAATATCACCCATGGTCAGGATGTTGTAAAAATAAAACAGAAGTTTTGTACCATCCTTCGAAACATCGGTTACATAGAAGTCTCCATCCGATTTAAGTTTCATTGTTATATTATCTGCTTTCAACCAACGGCCATCCTTTTTTGTAGATTCCATAACAGCATCATAGAACTTCAACGCGTTCATGAAATAAATTTTACCTGAATCATCAGTAACGACTGCACCATAATTTGAAAAATGATCATTTATATTGATCCCCAGGTTCGTGGAATCGAATGAAACCGGCGATTCAAGAAATAACCGTGCATTTTCAGAAATCTCAATTTCCCGGGCGATGGCATCAATTGTTGATTGCTCACGTCCGGCAACCGAATCGATTAGCGTGTTAAATATCTGCACAGCTTTGTCAATTTCATTGTTGATCCGGTATGCACGGCCAAGATATAACATGGCTTTTAAAGGAGCATGTGCTTCAGTTGGATCAGCCGGATTGTAATCGGATTTTACATTTTCAACAGCTTTTTCAAGGTATGGAATGGCCTTATCTTTCTGGTTTAGCAGATGCAGATAACATTCGCCAACTTTGTAATAAAAGTTTTCAGTCTGCCACATCTCCAGTAATTCAAGAAAAATGGGTAAAGCCTCAATATATTCTTCCGACATAATATATTCATTGCCTTCGAAATATAATTCAGCTACTTTTTCTCTGTTCTGAGAAAATACTGATGCGAAAGTAAAAATTGGAACAAGAATGTATAAAAAACGATACATGTGGTTATGTTGATGGGGTTTTACGTCTTCTTCTAATATAAAATACAATAATAAAGATAAGTAAAATACCACCGGCGCCATACATTGCAATACTAAATGCATTGTTGGTACCCGATGCCTGGTGTGTAGCCAATGGTTCGCTCACTGGCAAACTTTCCGGGAGGATATCGATGTTTTTATTTACGGTAAGGAAAGCATTGATTATATCATTGTATGATGTCTTTTTTTGCTTTATACCTTTTGTCAACGAATTTTTGTAATTCAGAATATTCTTTAATTCCGAAACATTCATACTGATATAAAATTTTTTTAGTGATTCAGAGCCAGCCTGGTAGACTTTATCCATGTGTTCCGATAAAATCATTATTTCAAGCAAAGAAATTGCAGCAGCCCTGGTCTCGGTGTCAGAATGAAAAAGTTGTTCATTGGCGAAAATTCGTTCCAGCCAATTATAAATACCTGCTTCTGAATTTGTTTCCGGAACCGGTTCGGTTAATTCCTGATCACCGATAGATTCAAGAAACGACAATATTTGCGATGGGGGTATATTTGCGTAGGTTGCTAACCGGGCAATGGTGTAAATAATGTTTTCCAGGTCAGCGAATGCTGCATGGATGTTCTCCTGTGCGCCTTTTTCTTCATTGTAGGATATTTTACCTGTAAGTAGTTTCTTCACGACTTGCTCTTCAAAATACCGGAGCAGGGAAAGCAGGTATCGTTCCATAAGACGGTCAACATCAGCAATCGTATAATGGTTATCATCTGCAAGCAGCACGAGTTTATCGTAAATGTCATCGATGGAAGAATAAGAGTTTAAGTCGTTTGACAGTTTTTTTAGAATATGGGTGAGGTCGCTGTTTGTGCTAATATCTATCAAATCATTGATTATCAATTTCATATTTGTTAAAGGATCAGCAGGAACCGTTTCTCGCACGGTAGTTTCAATTTTTTCTTTCGTAATCACATTTTCACCATTTACCATTACCATGTAATTTCCGGGTGCCACGGATGTTGAAAAATCTTTTTCACCGGTTTCAATGTTTGTGCTGTCAATGATTTTGCCTGTTTGAGGAGTTATTATTTTTCCTTGAAAAGGTCCGGTCTTTCCTCCATCATTTATTTGCACGTGAAGTGAAATTTGTGCCGGTTCATCCGGGAGCGTTAAATCCAGCTTGTAGATATCAAACAAGCCATAACCATCTTTTCGGATCAACGAAAATATGGCGGCATTGCCATTATCAGTTGGCTGGTAAAACAGGTTGTCATCGGTTGTATTAACCGGGTAACCCATATTTACCGGAGCACCCCACTGATTTGCATTTTGTTTTTCCACATAAAATATGTCATATCCACCCATGGTTTCATGGCCGAGAGAACTAAAATACAACCTTTCTCCATCACCTGTTATAAACGGATAATCTTCGTTTTGATTGCTGTTAATGGTATTCCCTGCATTTACCGGTTCGCCCCAATCACTGCCATTTGCGCGTTGCGAAAAGTATATATCGAGGTCTCCATAACCACCCGGACGGTTGCTCGTGAAGAACAATGTCTTGCCATCCTTGGATACAGAGGCATGTGATTCCCAATATTTTGTATTGATGTTATCATTAAGCTTAACTGGCGGCGTCCATTGATTATTCTTCATTCTCGATACATAAATATTACCGTCATAGTCATCAAGTTTGTAGAGGTATAGTTCCTTTCCATCATAACTTAAGCCGGTGGGGTAAATTTTGTCATCCACTTTCAGTTCAGGAATAATGTTCCGGGGAGAACTCCATGCTTCATCATTTTTTGTACTAATGAAAACCGCATCGTAAAACTGGAGTTTGGAAGTATATGCAAGTGTTTTTCCATTTCCTGATACAACAGCATTGTTTTGTGAGAAACGATCATTTATGGGTTTCCCGATATTGGTAAATTTCAAGTCAACGGGATTGCCGAAGGCTTTGGCGGCAATTTTACATGCTTCTATTTGATGCTTCACCAAATCAGGGTTGTATTCTTTTTCATCCAAAATTTCAAGGAACTCTTTGTATGTTGCAATGGCATCGTCCAGTTGATTTTGAATGTGGTATGCGCGTCCAAGGTAGTATAGTGCATCCGTTGGTGCTTTTGTTTCTTTTATGGATTTTCCTTTATAATCAGGATCAATATTCTTTGAGGAACGAAGCAGGTATTTAATGGCTCTGTCTTTCTGATATGGAATATACAAGTAGCATCGTCCTATTTTATAATCAATATTGTAATTGTCCGGGTGGGTATTTTTTAAATCGAGGTACAGGGGAAGGGCGTCTAAGTATTCTTCGTATAAAAAGAATGATTCTGCCTCCGTAAATTTATTTTTATCACTACTCTGCCCGTAAATGGGAGGTACAGTGGTTAAAAAAAATATAATACAATAATAAATGTTTTGATGCATGTGCACAATGCTTTACCAGAAAACAAATTTAAACATAATCGTTAATATTTGTGTATGGTTGTGCCTTCTATTGATAACTGTATGAAAAGAAGTGATAATTCGACATAAAAAAACCACCGAATAAATTCGATGGTCTTGAAATTGTTATAAAAATAAGGTTTCTATTCTTCTTTCATGTCAGGATCGACAAGTATTCTCCCGCAATATTCGCATACAATAATTTTTTTTCTTGAGCGGATATCAAGTTGTCGCTGGGGTGGTATTTTGTTGAAACAACCACCGCAGGAATCCCTTTGCACGGTAACAACAGCAAGGCCATTGCGGGCGTTTTTACGGATTCGCTTGTATGCAGACAACAACCTGTCTTCAATCATACTTTCCAAATCCTTTACTTTATTTGCGAGTACTTCCTCTTCTTTTCGTGTTTCGGCTACAATGGCATCAAGTTCATTTTGTTTGTTGCTTAAATCATCAGACCGTTCTTTGAGAACTTTTTCTGATTCATCAATTAATTCATTTTTTTCCTTGATTTTAATATTGAATTCTTTGATTCGCTTTTCACACAGTTCAATTTCAAGTGTCTGAAATTCAATTTCTTTCGATAATGAATCATACTCCCGGTTGTTGCGTACATTGCTTTGTTGTTCCTGGTATTTTTTAATCAGAGCCTGAGCTTCGGTGATTTCATTTTTCTTGGTTGTTACATTTTGGTCAAACTCTTTTACTTCATCTTTTAATTTGTTAACCCGGGTTTCCAATCCGGCAATTTCATCCTCCAGATCCTGTACCTCCAGCGGAAGTTCTCCTCGTAATGTTTTAATCTTGTCAATCTCAGAATGAAATCTCTGAAGATCAAACAGATATTTCAATTTATCTTCAACGGTTAATTCAACAACTTCCGCAGATTTTGCATTTTCATTGGCCATATTATAAATAATTTATTGGATTCGTATTTATTTTTGATAAATAAAGGGCAAAGTTAGTGAATTTTTCATTAAGTAGATCGTAAAAAATTTCTTTTGTAAACTGCTCACTTTCATAATGTCCAACATCGCAAATCATAATCTTTTCTTCGGCTTCAAAATACTGGTGATATTTAAAATCTGCTGAAATGAATGCATCTGCCCCTGAAGATTTTGCTTTGGATAGTAAAAAACTACCACTTCCTCCGCAAACTGCTACTTTCTTTATTTCATCAGTCTCCTTTGTGGTATATTTTAATGACTCACACTGAAAAGTATTTTTCACATGATGTAAAAAATCTGTTTTATTCAGGCTTTTCCGGAGTTCACCAATCATTCCCATTCCTGCTCTTTGGTATTCATTGATCAGGGGATAAACATCGTATGCAACTTCTTCGTACGGATGGGCTTTTATCATGGAGCGGACGACTTTATGCAGTTTTTCGCGGGGCACCACTGTTTCTATCCTGGTTTCGGGTTCGTAATGCATACTACCTTTTTCTCCAACAAAAGGATTGGTTTCAACTGATCCTCTGAACGAACCTGTCCCCTCAAGGTTATAGCTGCATTTGTCATAAGCACCAATATGTCCGGCACCGGCCTTAAACATTCCTTCCCGAACCTGTTCTGCATGTTCTTTAGGAGCGAACACCACAATCTTTAAAAGGTTATCTTTCATTGGTTCCAGCACTTTGGCGTTTTGCAGCCCGAGTTTTTCACAAATTTTCATATTCACACCGCCCCAGGTTGTATCTACATTGGTATGACCGGCATAAACCGCGATGTCATTTTTTATGATTTGCCGTATTATCCTGCCGGTATATGAGTGAT
This sequence comes from uncultured Bacteroidales bacterium, assembly GCA_964486145.1. Lineage (GTDB taxonomy): Bacteria > Bacteroidota > Bacteroidia > Bacteroidales > JAAAOM01 > CAZAMT01. The sequence goes on along the minus strand of CAZAMT010000042.1, from coordinate 12,676 downwards.
TGTTGATTTGTTTTATCCCTTTAAATATAACCGGATGATGCGATATAATTAAATTTGCTCCAATACGAATAGCTTCCGAAACGACTGCTTCGGTAACATCCAGTGTTATTAGGGCTGCTTTTACAGGCATACTTTCATTTCCAATGTTTATCCCTGCATTGTCATATGATTCCTGATAGGATAGGGGGGCAAAGGAGTTTATAGTATCCACTACTTCCTGTACAGTCATAAAATAAAAATTGATTTGATTTTTTATAAATCTTCTTTGATATCCAGCAACATTGAGCGAATATCCTGAAGGGTTTTAATAATTTCAACGTTGTGAACGGTATCTTCTTTGTTTTCCTTAAGTTTCAGTTTGGCACCTTTTAAAGTCATTCCTCTTTCTTTAACGAGGTGATAAATCACGTGGAAATTTTCAATGTCTTCTTTTGTGAAAAACCGATTCCCTTTTTTATTCTTTTTGGGTTTGATTATATCAAACTCCTTCTCCCAGAACCTTATCAGAGAGGTGTTTACATCAAACATTTCCGCGACTTCACCAATGGAAAAGTACAATTTTTCAACCTTTTTTTCTTTATAAGGCATACATAAGGTTTAAATTACATTTCTACTCAAAGTTAACGACCATACCTAAAACTTTATCTTAAATTTCAGTCATAGTCCAGTGTACCTCTCCCGTTCCGTTTTGATTCTTATCGGGAATCAATGTCAGCTTACGGGATGATATTTCATAAGTGGCCTGCTCCAACATATGGGAGGTTCTGTTCCATTTCTTGACAAATCCAATCACTCAACTACAATATTAATCATTTATATGGTTGAAGTAAATATTACTCTAATTTATGAAAAGAAATGTAATTAAGCAACTTATTGTTTAATCACCAAAACAATAAAGGTATCCGTTTCTGGATGCGACGTAGATTTTTCCATTCCATACAACAGGTGTGGCTTCATATTCGCCCGGGTGATATCCGATTTTTTGAATAGAACCTTCCTTGTCATATTCATACATGTGAATGCCTTGATATCCCGCAGCTATTATTTTGTTATCAACAATGAGGGGTGTTGAAATGGAAGGCCCTGTGTTGATTTTCTTTATAATTTTTGGCGAATGATACTGGTTTTTCTTATTCGGGCCTTGAACGCGTTCTTTTTTATTAATGCAATTATGTTCAACCACATACAAATAACCATCAATCGAAGTGAATGCAGCAAGGTATGGCTTGGTTCCATCATTGTACAAATCATTGATACCAACCGAGCCAATGACCCCTCCCTTCCAACCGTAATAGCTCGTATCTTTGGTTGGCAGATACCAGACAACAGCATCTTCCGGGTTTTTAAGGGGATTTAGCTTAAAGACACCGCCATTTCCGCAGATATATTGTTTCTCAACACTTACCAGCAAACAACTATCGTGGGTTACTACCGGCGAACCATCCATGTCAGAGCCAATGTAAAAATCCCAGTCGATTTCTTTGGTTTTTAGGTTGTAGCCATATACATGGCCTGCCCCGGAGGTTATGTATAAACGGTCTCCAAGCAGACATGGTGAGGACTCTGTAACCACATTGTTCTTATGTTTAATTACATCTTCAGGGGTATACAACAATGTTTCTTTAATAATTTTTGGCTGAAGCATATTATCTTTCATTTGGGCGCGGCGATAATCAGGATCAATAAGTGTAAGCAAGGAATTCTCCAGGCCGATGTAAAGAGTATCACGAATCATCAATGCAGAGCCATCAACATCGCGGCTGTAACTGTCGGTCCATCTTACATCAAGCCTCCAGAGTTCTGAACCTTCAAAATATGAAATGGCGCGGTAACTTGGTATGTGTTTTGAATCCAGATAGTTACCTACCCCAAGCCTGCTGCCCTGGAAAATAACTACCTTATCTTTTTTGTTTTCGGGAACCGGATTTAACCAAAGGGTTCCTGTTCCTTTGATAACATCGTCAAAAGTATACTGCCATATCAGTTCTTGGTTTTGGACATCTATTTTTTTCAGGTGATGATCATAGGCACCCTGGATCAGGTATAATTTTTGGTTTTCTTCCACCAGCAACGGTTATCCTGTCCATCCGGCACCGGCCCATTCACGTTCACCAAGTTTACGGGATATTACTGTTTTACCTTTTCCGAGATAGTATTTCCAATGAACCTGGAGCGCTGATGGTGGTTTCTGACCGTAATAATTTCGTTGTTCATTACCCATAAATGTACCGATGATAATTTTGAGGGAATCCTCGGCTTCATTTGCCAGGGAATCTTGTTGCCAGGCAAAGGTGTGCTGAAGTTCAGAACCCATCAACAAAACGAATATTGCCACCATGAAAAGATGAAGTTTGTTATTCATTTTTGTCTGAATCTACCAGTTTCGTTTCATTAACCAGAATATCACCGTCCTCTGTAATATGGAAATGCGTTAATTCCGAAAAATCCAGTTTTGTAAGATCCCTTAGTTTGTAAATTGCTCTTTTATGTGGGTCAATGCTTGTTCCGCCTTCGCCGGTTTGACGCACCGGGGTTACCTTTCCTTTGATAAATTTGCCATTATTGTCAACCCATAATTTAATCATGGGAGCAATTCCATTGGGGCCGGAAATGTTAAAACGTGCATAGGTGCTAAAGTTTCCCAGGCTGTAAATAATAAACCGGTTGTTATAGATTTCCATCGCCCGTGTAACGTGAGGTCCGTGTCCGAAAATGATGTCAGCGCCAGCATCCACCAGTTGATGAGCAAAACTGTAAATATTTCCGCGATTGTGGCCTAAATACACTTCATCTTCCCGTGTAACGTGCTGATGATTTTTCCCTTCAGCACCTCCATGGACTGAAACCATGACAATGTCACATTTTTCTTCCAGCATGCGAACAATCCTGGTAGCACCCGGGAGATCGTGTAAGTCAACAACACCCGTATTCGGTGAAAATGCACAAAAACCTATTTTATAACTGGCATGTTCATAAATGGTGTATGGATGAGAATACAATCCTGCAAAAGCCAGACCCGCTGAATCGAGCACTTTAACAGTGTTTTCTCTTCCACCTTTCCCGAAATCATTCATGTGGTTGTTAGCAATACTTACTATGTCAAAGCCTGCATCGGTTAAACAATGGACATATTCAACCGGCATTCGAAAAACATAACATTGATCCGGATTGTTGCAATGCTTGGGTAAGCCTTTGCCCCCTGCAAATACTCCTTCCACGTTGCCAAAAGTTATATCAGCATCTTTAAGATATGATTTTACCTCAGCCAGCAATGGATAGCAATTATTTCCGGGGGGAAGGTATTTCGTTGACGGATAATCTGTTCCCAACATAATGTCACCTACTCCAATAAAGGTAATCGTGTCTGCTTTGACAATCAGCGAATCTTCAAAAAGCACAGAATCAGGGACCAATAATGAATCAATAAATGAAGTATCAGGTATTATATTATTCACAATAACCGTATCCGGAAGAATAAGGTTGGTATCATTCAACTGATATAGTGAATCAGGTTGAGTTGCATTTGAAAGAAGAGGTATAAAAAGGAGAAAGATTATCCATTTTTTCATAAGCAACATGGGATATAACCGGTACCTAATTGATATCAAAACTGGGATCACTTTGGGAGAGCATTTCAATCATTTTGTCGTATTCATCCGGAGCGAGGTCGTTTGCATAATAGTTAATTGGATTGACAGGTCTTCCGTGTAAATTAACTTCATAATGAAGGTGAGGACAGGTTGACCTGCCTGTGCTTCCAACATGACCAATTACATCGCCCCTTTTTACTACTTGTCCGGCCTGAACCTTCAATTCACTTAAATGGGCATAAAGGGTTTTATAACCATAACCATGATTGATAACAACTTTTTTACCATAACCAAAAGGTGTATATCGTGCCTCAATAATTGTCCCGTCTGCTGAAGCAAATACCGGTGTTCCTCTTGGTGCAGTTAGATCAATACCTTCGTGCATTTTACGGACTTTTAGTATTGGATGCATCCGCATTCCAAAAGCAGATCCAAACCGTGTCAGTTGATTTAATGATATGGGCTGAATGGCGGGTCTTGCCGCTAAAACCTTTTCTTTGTTCATCGCCATTTCAACAACTTCATCAAATGATTTACTTTGTATCAGTAACTTTTTCTCAAAACGCTCCACATTTATTGCTGTGTTAATGATCACATCGGCGTTTTCCAGTCCCTGAATGGATGAATATTTGTTCGTTCCTCCAATACCTGAATTTCGAACATATTCGGGTACGGGTTCTGCCTCAAAATACACCCGGTACACATTATCATCATTGAACCGAATACCTGAAAGCATATCTTCGTATTCATTCAGGGTATGGTTTAAAACATCGTACTGCATCAAGAGTTCGGATTGAAAATTTTTCAGTTTTTTTGTTTTAGGAGACTCAATAAAGAATGATGCCACATACAGTATCATCAATGCACCTGAAGAAACCAGCAGTGTTTTTCTTGTAATCTGCTTAATTCTTTGCTGATATGAAAATCTTAGTTTTTCATATCGAAGTGATTGTGGATTGAAGAAATATCTTGACTTTGCCATGTCAAATTGAATGATTATTGCAAGTAAAATGATTAATCAAATGATTGCCCTGCTCGCAGGGATAATTCAATCATTTTATCATATTCTTCCGGAGAAAGGTCGTTAAAATAGTAATTGACAGGGTTGACTTTTTTGTCATTTAAAAGAACTTCATAATGCAAATGCGGGGCGGTAGATAATCCGGTATTTCCTACGTATCCGATAACATCACCTCGTTTTACGTCTTGTCCTTGCTTTACTGTAAACCCTGATAGATGAGCATACAGGGTTTTGTATCCAAACCCGTGATTGATAATTATTTTATTTCCGTATCCTCTTTTTGACTTATCAATATCTTCGATTGTTCCATCAGCAGTTGCATAAATCTCTGTTCCTGTGGGGGCGGTAAAATCCATGCCGTAATGAAACTTTCGGATCTTGTAAATGGGATGAATTCGGTATCCCCAACCAGAGGCAGTGCGGGTGAGGTCATCGTTAGAAATAGGTTGAATTGCCGGTAACGAAGCCAGCATGTTTTCTTTGTTGCGGGCAAGGGTTATTATTTTATCATAAGAAATGGACTGAACATATGTTTTACTCATAATGTCATCCAATCTTTTTGCAGTTGAGATAACAATTTCGGAGTTTTTCATCTTCTCAAGCTCTTTATAGCGGTTTACACCACCAAATCCGGCTTCTCTGATTGATTTATGTAAGGGTTCAGCTTCAAAAATGGTTCGGTATATATTGTCATCACGTTCCCTGAGATCACCAAGAACCTTGTTGATTTGTTCCAATCTTTCATTCAATAGCGTGTATTGAAATAGAAGTTGGTTGTTTTCCATTTTTAACCCCTTGGTTTTTGGAGTATCAAAAAAGAAATTAAAAACAATATTAAACAAAACAGCAACCACAAAACTGGCTGCAACATAGGTAAATACTTTTACTAATTTATCCCTTGTTGTGTGCTCAACCCTGGTATAGCTAAGTGTTTCGGGATTGAAGCGATATTTGCTTTTAGGCATATTGAAAAGATTTTTTACAGGTTACGTTACTTTGAGGCGAAAAGTTCTATCATCTGGTCATATTCGGTGGCTGACAGGTTATTTCTGTAATAATCCAAAGGATTTACCGGTTTGTTTCCGTAGCGAACTTCATAATGTAAATGAGGGCCCGTAGATCTACCTGTATTACCAAGGTTGCCAACGATTTCTCCGCGATTTAGTTGTTGACCTGCATGTACCGTAATTTTATCTAAATGAGCATACCGGGTTTTAAAATTATAACCGTGATCAACCTCCACCAAATTCCCGTAACCCCGGGCATATTCAGCTCGTGTTACAACGCCATTTCCCGTACAATAAACCGGAGAGCCCCTGGAGCCGGTTAGGTCAACACCGTAATGCATTCTTCTCTCACCGTTAAACGGATCTCTTCTCCATCCAAAGTAATCTGAAATCCTACTAAAATGGCGTACTGAAACCGGCTGAATCCCAGGCATACAGTCAATCTTTTTTTCCTTCTCAATCGCTTTTTTAATCACAGATTTGTATGATTCAATTTGCACTTTCAACTGGCTGTTTAATTGGTCAATTTCCTCGGCAACGTCGATTGCAAAATTTCCATCGGAAATTGATTTCAGTATTTCGTGTCGTGCAGCACCACCAAATCCAGCCTGTCGAATATCAATTGCCAGGGGATCCAATTCGAGAATGGGTCTGTATAAATTGTCGTCTTTGGTTTGAAGATCTGAAATTTCAGTCTGAATCTCGATAATTTCAGATTTTAATCGTGAATAATTTTCACGCAGTTCTTCTTTTTGATCTAAAAGTCTTTTTGTTTTTTTGCCATTGACAGATTCACTGAATAATAAAAAAATGATAATGGAGCCGGATAACGAAATAGCTGTAAATTTCAACAATTGTAAAATGTTGTATCTCAGCCCTTTTTTAACCTTCTTGAGTTCTAATGTTTGTTCATCATATTCGAAGAAACTGTTTGACATACAATCGGGTTTTTTAGATGAAAGCACAATTTTTTGTGACGTGAGACAAATCTAAAGGAAATAAATTAATTTTACAAACCTGTTATTTAGCTGAATCAAATTATGTTGGTGAAAAAATAATACGCATATTAAAAATTTTTGTTATATGGATTCGAAACAACTACGACAATCTTTCTTTGATTATTTTCAGTCGAAACAACATAAAATTGTATTATCAGCACCGATGGTTATAAAAGATGACCCTACGCTGATGTTTACAAATGCCGGAATGAACCAGTTTAAAGACATTTTCCTCGCTAATAAAAAAGCTTCGTTTTCCAGGGTTGCCAATTCACAAAAATGTCTGAGGGTTTCAGGCAAGCACAACGACCTGGAAGAGGTTGGACATGATACGTACCATCATACCATGTTCGAGATGCTGGGAAACTGGTCATTCAACGATTATTTCAAGAAGGAGGCTATAGAATATGCATGGGATTATCTCGTTAACATCTTGAAGATTGAACAGGATAGGCTGTACGCCACCGTGTTTGAAGGTGATCCGCGGGATAAAACGAATAAAGACGATGAGGCGATGCAATATTGGAAACAGTTTCTTCCGGATAGCCGGATTTTACCCGGTTCAAAGAAAGATAATTTTTGGGAAATGGGAGATACCGGACCTTGTGGCCCATGTTCGGAGGTACATCTGGATCTGCGTGCAGATGATGAAAGAAAACACCTGGATGGCAGCGAACTGGTAAATATGGATCACCCGCGAGTTATTGAGATTTGGAACCTTGTTTTTATACAATTTAACCGAAAGGCCAATGGTGATTTGGAAATGCTTCCACAAAAACACATTGATACTGGAATGGGCTTTGAACGATTGTGCATGGCAATACAAGGTAAGACTTCAAATTATGACACCGATTTGTTTCAGCGAATCATTCAGGAATTATCACAATTATCCGGAATTCAATATGGAGTTGCCGAAAAGCAGGATATTGCCATGCGTGTGGTTTCAGATCATTTAAGAGCTGTTTCCTTCTCAATTGCTGACGGACAATTACCCTCCAATAACAAGGCGGGTTATGTAATACGACGAATATTGCGCCGGGCAGTACGTTATTATTATACGTACCTCAACCTGAAAGAGCCTGTCATTTTTAAATTGCTGCCGGCACTAATTGATACGCTCGGAGGTGCCTATCCGGAACTGGTCAGGCAACAAGAATTAATTTCAAATGCCATAAAGGAAGAAGAACTGTCATTTCTTCGGACCCTTGACAACGGTATTCGACTTCTCGATTCTTTAATCGACCAGGCTAACGAAAAGGGTAATGTGCAAATATCAGGAAGGGATGCATTCGTCCTTTATGACACCTATGGTTTTCCGCTTGATTTGACAGAATTGATCCTGAAGGAGAAAGGGTTAAAAGTGGATATACCTGGTTTTGAAGAAGAAATGAATGCACAGAAGAAAAGAGCCAAAAGTGCCGCTGCTGTTGATATGTCAGACTGGGTAGTACTGCAGAATAATGAAGAACAGGAGTTTGTCGGGTATGATATTCTTGAATCGGATGTTATGATTGCCCGATACAGAAAAGTAAAAGGCAAAGGTAAAGAGCAATTTCAGCTCATTTTTAACCGGACACCTTTTTATGGTGAATCCGGTGGTCAAATTGGCGACACAGGTTTTCTTGTTTCTGGGGATGAAAAAATAAAAATCGTTGATACAAAAAAAGAAAATAACCTTATCGTACATATTACGAATAAACTTCCATCGAATCCTTCTTCAACATTTAAAGCAATTGTTGATAAACAATCACGATTTAATACCGCGAATAACCATTCGGCAACCCATCTTTTGCATCATGCGTTAAGAAAGGTGCTGGGCGAGCATGTTGAACAAAAGGGATCGTTGGTACATCCCGATTATTTGCGGTTTGATTTCTCTCATTTTCAAAAACTATCAAAAGAAGAAATGAGGGAAATTGAGCATCTGGTTAATCAAGAAATTCGTGAAAATCATCACCTGGAAGAACACAGGGAAATTGAAATGAATAAGGCCCGGAACATGGGTGCCATGGCTTTGTTTGGTGAAAAATACGGAGAGGTTGTCAGGGTTATTCGGTTTGGCGATTCGGTAGAACTGTGCGGCGGAACACACGCTCATGCCACAGGCAACATCGGGTTCTTTAAAATTATTTCTGAAAGCTCGATCGCTGCCGGGATACGACGTATAGAAGCTATTAGCGGTGAAGGAGTGGAGAAATACCTGGATGAAAAAGAAGATTTGATCGAAAACCTCCAGGTTACACTTAAGGCAAAACCCGATAATATTCTTTCATCCATTGAAAATACGATAAAGGAAAGAGAAGAATACCGTAAAAAGCTTGAAGAACTTTTGCAAAAGGAATCTAAATTTGTGAAAGAAGATCTGATGAACAGCATGGAATCGCTCAATGGGATAAATGTAATAGTCAAGGAAATCGATTTGGATGATGCCGCGGCCATCAAAGACATCAGTTTTCAGTTGAAAAATGAAGTGGAAAACCTGTTTATGGCAATTGGTGCCAGGGTAAAAGAAAAACCCTTGCTATCCTTGATGATTTCGGAAAATCTGATAAAACAGCATGAATTGAATGCCGGCAAAATAATACGGGAGATCGCGAAGGAAATTCAAGGCGGAGGCGGTGGGCAACCGTTTTATGCAACGGCGGGTGGCAAAAAGCCGGAAGGTATAAAAAATGCACTTCAAAAAGCAAAAGAATATATTAAGAACTTTTGATATTTTACATCAGTTTAAAACCATGTACCGCTGCGAAATACGTGGCCCTGCAAGTGATCGAAAATAAATTAAGGAGTTGTTTTTCATTAAGCAAATAATGGTAATAGGTGAAAACCAAAAATTTACCAGGGCCTTAATTCTCCCGGTTTATGTATTTCAAAAAAAATGGCATTACAGGTAAATATTAAATCCGGTTACTTTTCGAACTTTCACGAAAGATGAAAAAACCTGCAAATGAAATAATTCCATTGACTATTAGTAGTTCAAAACCAAATTGATAGCCGTTGAATAATACTTCTGAATAATGATTCACAACATATGTAATTACCGGTGATACAACGGCAATGACCGGCACAAACGAAGGTTTTATCTTAAAACGGGTGAACAGACCAAAAGCGAAAAGGCCAAGCAATGGACCGTAGGTATAACCGGCTACCCGGAAGAGTGCACTGATTACATTTTGATCATTTACTGCTTCAAAAATCAGGATGACAATTCCTAAAAGAACGGAAATGAATAAGTGAACCCGTATTCTCAGACGTTTCAACCTATCTTCCGTAAGGTGCCTGGTGTTTAAAATATCAATGGTAAACGAGGTAGTAAGAGCGGTCAGAGCAGAGTCAGCACTTGAATAAGCAGCCGCAACAAGACCCAGCACAAAGAAAACCGCAAGAATGGGCGATAAACTGCCTTCGAGTGCAATAAACGGGAACAAATCATCTGATCTGCCGGGTATATTTAACCCTGTTGTTTGCGAATAAATAATAAGCAATGCGCCGAGGGACAGAAAAATCAGGTTCACCGGAATAAGTGATGCGCTAAACCAGTACATGTTTTTCTTTGCTTCATGGATGTTCCGGCAACTAAGATTTTTCTGCATCATGTCTTGATCAAGCCCTGTCATCACGATGGTAATGAATGCCCCACCGAAAAACTGCTTAAAAAAATTCTTTTCAATGCGCCAGTCCCAAAAAAATATTTGAGAATGATCGCTCTGCATTACCATTTTTGCAATGTCCACAAAATTTCCGTTCAGTTGGCGACTGATAAAAAAGATAGCCAGGACAACAGCAATGAGCATAAATGCCGTTTGTATAGTATCGGTCCAGATAATGGTTCGAATGCCTCCACGAAATGTATAAAACCAAATCAATACAATGGTTACAACTACAGTTACAAAAAATGGGACGCCCCATGAACGAAAAACAGCGATCTGCAATACATTAGCAACAAGGAACAACCGAAAGGATGCACCAATTACCCTGGAGATTAGAAAAAACGAAGCTCCGGTTTTATATGCTGTCATTCCGAAACGTTGCTCGAGATAAGTGTATATTGAGGTAAGGTTGAGCCGGTAATAAATAGGCATTAACACATTGGCAATAAAAAAATAACCGAACAGGTATCCGATAACCATCTGAATATAAGAAAACTGGCTATCGACTACCCAACCGGGAACCGAAATAAATGTAACGCCCGAAAGAGAGGCGCCAATCATTCCAAAAGCTACTATATACCACGGCGATTGCCGATTGCCAATGAAAAATGCAGCATTATCCGCTCTTTTCCCGGTGACCTGGGAAATCAAAATTAACACCAGAAAGTAACCAAGTATAATAAATAAAATCAATCCAGATGACATGTGACCCGTTATCTTAAATTATTTGACCTGCAAGGATAGTTAAAAAATGCAACGTTTAAAATGAATTGTTGCTCATACGCCCTTCGGTTAAACAATTGTTTTCGGAATATTCAAAAAAATGTGTTGTAATTTTGCACTATTAAAAAAAAAATATGTATATAGATAAATATCCATCCAAATTGTTGGAAAAAGCTGTGCATGAATTTTCAAAGCTTCCAGGCATCGGTGAACGTACTGCTCTTCGATTGGTTTTATGGCTGCTTCATCAGGACAGGGAAGATGCCATTACCTTTGGAAATTCAGTTATTGAACTGAAAGAAAATGTTAAATTTTGCAAGACATGCTATAACATTTCAGATTCGGATCAATGTGAGATATGTGCCAGTCCGAAAAGGGATAAGGGGCTCATTTGCGTGGTTGAAACCCTTCGTGATGTACTATCCATTGAAAATACACATCAATACCAGGGGGTGTATCACGTTTTGGGAGGAAAAATAAGTCCGTTGGATGGCATTGGCCCAAAGGATCTTCATATTGAACCATTGATCGAAAGAGTGTCGGGCAACGATGAAATTTATGAAGTGATTTTTGCATTGAGCACAACCATGGAGGGAGATACAACCAATTTTTACCTGTATAAAAAACTTCAGCCATATGACATAAAAATTTCAACCCTTGCGCGTGGCTTAGCTGTTGGTGATGAACTTGAATATGCGGATGAGATAACCCTGGGTCGATCCTTGTCAAACCGCATTCCTTTTGTTCCTACAGTGTGATGAAACGCAAAACAGAAACCAAGCCGGGTTAGGCGGAATTTTACAAGAATGGTAAAGGCTATGGTTATTTGGGGCGATTTGCTTTCGCGGCCAGGGCCGCCCCTACAATTCCGGCATTGTTTAGAAGTTCGGCAGCAACAACATCCGCATTTGTTGTTAAAAACTGGAAAAATTTCTTCTCCTTTTTACTTGCGCCACCACCTACAATAATTAAATCCGGCCAGAACAATGCATCAAGATATTTTAAATAATCGTTAAACCGTTCGGCCCAGTCCTCCCATGATAAATCTTCATTTTTACGGGCTGCATCCGAAGCAAACAATTCTCCTTCTTTTCCATTTGGCATGAAAATATGTCCAAGTTCGGTGTTTGGAACAAGCTTACCCTTGCTGTAAATAACCGTACCAATGCCCGTACCTACAGTAATTAACAATACTGTTCCTTTGTGCCCTTTCCCGGCACCAAATTTCATCTCAGCCATGCCTGCAGCATCTGCATCGTTGATTAAATATGCTGGCAATCCGGTTTTTTTAAAGATTAATTCATTGCCATTAACTCCAATCCAACTGTTGTCAATGTTGGCTGCCGTGCGAACAATTCCATGCTGAATAGCAGCAGGAAATCCAATGCCGATAGGCCCATCCCATTTAAAATGAGCAACAATTTGATTGATAACATCAGCAACCGCCTCAGGCGTGGCCGGCTGAGGTGTAACAATGCGATGACGTTCCGTCTTTAATTTGCCAGATTTTGTTTTGACAATCGCCCCTTTGATACCCGAACCTCCAACGTCTATGCCCAATACTTTTTTGTATTTCATGTGTTTAAAATTTATGTCCAAACCTGAAATTTGGCACTTATTTCAATCCTGGTAGTGCTTGCTCCGCTGAAGCTATGCGAAAGCGCAGTGTGCCTCTGTAATTATCTCA
>CAZAMT010000041.1:0-20417 GCA_964486145.1 uncultured Bacteroidales bacterium | reverse complement strand
TCGGAGGTCTGTTTCATGGCTTTATATCTAACCTGCCTTATTTTCACAAAGCCCTTCGGGATTCATGAATTAATAAGGCTAACAATGGTATTGACTTTTTTATTTATAAAAACAAGTTAAAAAAAGTGATCCAAATCATCAAAATTTAATGATCAATATCAACAACCTTTGGTTAGATTTAAAAGTAAAACAAAATATTTTTAAATCTTTTATTATGATTTAGTTGATTTATAATTCTGTATAAATAATAAATTAAAGTTGTACTTTAATTTTAATGAAAAAAACCCTTAAAAATAAGAGAATTAAATTCAATTTACATCTTGTCTTATTCCTGTTTATTTCACTGATATTTAGTCTTTTACCTTCCCTGTCGCGGGCACAAATTGCTGAATTATCAGATAGTGAATTAAAAAAACTGGAAAAAGCTGAAAAATTGAAAACCGAAGCTGAAGAACTTCAGCTTAAATCCAATGAATTATACCTGGAAGCAAGTGTGCTTAAGCAGGATGAAGAATTTGATATCAGTAAAAAACTTCAGAAAGAAGCGGAAAATCTGGAAAAAGATGCCTTAAAAAACGAGGAAAAGGCGGCCAAATTATTCGAAGAATCCATCAGCATTCAGAAAGAAATATACGCAGAATCCATTGAAAAATTCTGGAAAGATTTTGATGGTGAACAGGATGATTATACCAATGCCAAATTAATTGAAGAAACTGCGGAGGAATACTTTTTCAGGGCTGAAGAAACCCGCCGTGATGCATCAAAAATGAAAGATGACAAAGATGCCATATTGAAACAAAATGAAGCCTACGAACTTGAACTTATGGCACTTGAGAAGCTAATCACGGCTTATGAAACATACAAGTACGGTCCTTCCGGCGTTGTAACATATCCGGACGAACCACCAGCGGAAGAAGTTATTGCCCCGGAAACAACAACGGAAGTTACGTATGAGATGAATGAAGAAACAGCCGAACCAGTTGTTTCTTCACCTGAACAACAAATCGAACAAACAGGTGAACAAATACCACCGGATCAAGGAGATCTAAGCATTGATCAGCAGCAATTAGATATGATACTTGATAACATCGAACGAAGCGAAACATCCGGTGATTCTACTGCTCAATTTTATCCCAGGAATTTGTTTACGAGTTTTGATACAGAATCCTTACGCAATTCCATGGAGCAGTACCAATCCATGGAATTGCCGGAAAGCAGCATTGACGAGGAACAAGAAGCAGAAGTAGTTACCGAATTCCAGGAACCTTTGGAGGAAACTCAAAAAACCGAACCTGTAGAAGCGCCCATTCAGCAAACAGAAGAAATACCGGCACAGGAAAAATCACAGTTAGAAATTGGAAAGGTTGAGGAAACGGTGGTGCCTGATCCAAATTCAGTCATTATCTATAAAGTGCAACTAGCAGCTGACAGAGCTCCAATCGCTCAAAATGTATTAAAAAAATTATATTACGGAGACCGGGAAGTTGAACGCATCAACGAAGAAGGCTGGTATAAATATTCTATTGGTGACTTCGATACATTTGAAGAAGCCGATGATTACCGAAAATCCCTGGGAGTAAATGATGCTTTTGTGGTGGCTTACAGGGGATCCAAGCGACTGAAAGATTATCAGCAAGATGCAGCAGAGACGAAGCCGGAGATACTTGAAGATACAAAGATTGAAGCTACTCCCAAACCAACCGAAAAGGCAGTTTCCAGTGACCAAATTGAATTTGTCGTGCAAATTGCTGCAAGCAAATCTTCAATGGATAAGAATCAGTTACACCGTATCTACAAAGGCAGGAAAGACATCCATATGCGAAGGGAAGAAGGTTGGTATAAATACCAGATTGGTCACACATCAGACTACAGCAATGCCAAACAAACATTGAAAAATACAAATGTAAAAGGTGCATTTATCGCGGCATATAAAGGAGATGAAAAATTAGATCTGGGTAAGGTTCTCAGTGGTAAAAGCACTTTAAACGGTCAATTGATATTTGTTGTTCAAATTGCTGCAAGTAAAACGCCTTTGACCGATAAGCAAATAGAAAGATTAAAAAAAGGAAACAATGAAGTCAGGGAAATTCGCGAAGAAGGATGGCATAAATACCAGATTGTTGCCGGATCCTCTTATAGCGATGCACGAAGACTGAAAAACTTGCTCAATTTAAACGGAGCATTTGCTGTGGCATACAAAAACGGTGAAAAAATTGACATTCGAAAAGCCATAAAAATGACAAAATAAAATTAAGGGTAAATATTTAATGTAATTCTGATTAATTATGAAAGCAAAAATTACAAAGAAAATCAAGTTGGCCTTGCAGTTGATCCTGATTTTATCAGTGATATCATCATGCGTTAATTACAAAAAAGTACGTTTGTTGCAGGAAAAATCCATTGAAGATGTTTCCAGTGAAATCACCAATCCGCGGTCATCCTCATACAGGGTTAAAACAGGGGATCATCTTTACATTAAAGTTTACAGTGTCGATCCCAAGACAAGTAAATTTTTTCAAACAGACTTTCCACAACACATGAGTACTACCTATCTGTACCTGAATTCATACAAAGTTGACCCCGAAGGATATCTTAGTTTCTCCTTCATTGATAAAATGTATGTCAAGGGATTAACTATCGAGGAGGTGCGGGATGTTGTACAAAACACCTTGAATGAGTATTTCAAAGAAACCACTGTTATTGTCAAACTCATGAATTTTCAGGTTGCTGTACTTGGCGAGGTCGGCAGTCCGGGAGATTATACTGTCAACAGGGAAGAATTAAACATCATGCAGGCATTGGGGCTTGCCGGCGGAATTACAGAATTCGGGGATGTTGAAAAGGTAACGCTGGTTCGTCAGACTCTGAACGGATCACAGATCAATTACCTGGATCTAACCGACAACGGCATTTTACAGTCAGAATATTACTATTTGATGCCAAATGACATCATTTATGTTGAACCAAGAACTGCAAAAAACTTTGCTTTTTCAAAATTCCCGTATACCATGATTTTTTCGGTGATAACGGCAGGACTTTCCGTTTATGCACTTATCAACACGTTGGATTAAAAACAATTGCTTTGTTCAATGGAATTTGATAATAATCAAATATCAGAAAAACAATTAGATATTAAAACTATGGCTGTCAAGGCCATACGGTACTGGCCATTTTTCCTTTTTTCTCTGCTGATAGCCCTGGCCGGTACTTTTATTATCAATAAATTTTCCGTACCTGTTTACAGTATAAAAACCACCCTTTTGATCCAGGATGATCAATCCACCGATCCGGATGCCATCATTGGCCTTGATGCATTGAATAAACTAGGAAATTTTCAGGTTAAAAATGAAATTGGTATTCTAAAATCGTACCAACTGGTTGAACGGACCATTGATCAACTTGATTTTGAAATATCATATTACAGAAATGCACGTTTTCAGCAACATGAAATTTACCCTTCGCAGGCTTTTCGCATTGAATATGACGTTTACCATCCTCAATTAGTTAACCTGATGTATTCGCTTTCTCAAAAAAATGACAGTGTTTATATTCTTTCTGCTTCCGGTGAAAATATTCCGGTATACAGCTACTTAAATAACGAAGTAATTGCGTATTTGCCGGTTGTCGATATTAATACAGAATTCATGTCCGGGCAAAATATTGAAAACGAACATTTCAAATTTCATATTTCAATGCCAAAAAATCTGAACGAAAATATCGGTTCCGGAAATTATTCATTCCGATTTAATACAAAAAAAAGTCTGATTGCAAAATATCAGCATTTCCATATTTCTGAAATCGCGTCATCATCCATAGTACAGGTGAGCATTCATGATACCAATGTTCCGAAAGCAGTAAAATTCCTAAACCAGCTTACGGAAGAATACCTGAAAAAAGGAGTGGAAAGAAAAAATCAAATCGCTGTTAACACTATCAATTTTATTGATAGCCAGTTACAGGAAATTTCTGATTCACTTTATTTTTCAGAAGAACAACTTCAAAATTTTCGTGCATCCAATCAGGTGATGAACATCGATTATAAAGCACAAAATGTTATAACCAAACTCGATGAACTGCAAAATAAAAAAGCAGAACTGAATGTTACAGCAAAATATTATGATTATCTAAAGAAATATTTACAGGAGGAAGACAATCTAGAAGAACTGGTAGCCCCTACCTCAATGAATATTGATGATCCCATGCTCAACAGGATGATTATTCAGCTAAATGAGTTGTTTGCAGAAAAAGCCGAGTTAAAGCAAATTACTATCAGAAATAACCCGTATTTATCGTCTACCAATGATGATATTAAAACCCTCAAATCAACCATCATTGAGAGCATTAATAACCTTGAAAAATCAAGAGAAATTACATTAAAGGCAGTAGAAGACAGATTAAATGAACTCAATCAGGAAATGAATCAGTTGCCGGTTACCCAGCGGGCGCTGGTTGGAATTGAGCGAAAGTTTAATGTGAACGATGCCTTGTACACATATCTTCTCACTAAACGTTCTGAAGTACAAATAGCAAAAGCATCAAATTTGCCTGTACATGAGGTTTTGGATCACGCACGTACGGACCAGTACACGCTCGTTTCACCCCAAAAGAGAAAAAACTACTCCGTTGCATTGTTGCTTGGTCTTCTTATACCTGCCGGCTGTATTTCGCTAATGATGTTTTTTAATGATCGGATCACAGAAAATGAAGATGTGGAAAACAATACCTCGTATCCACTTCTTGGTCATGTGATACACAGCAAGTATAACGATAATTACATATTTGAAAAGCATTCCGGATCACTGATTGCAGAATCATTTCGCTCCATACGCACAAATTTTCAGTTCGTACCTTGCAACAATCAATCACCGGTTATTTTGGTTACTTCAACCACCATTGGTGAAGGCAAAACATTTTCCACTCTGAACATGGCAGCTTGCTTTGCTTTGTATGGTAAAAAAACTGCTTTGCTAAGTTTTGATTTGCGAAAACCAAAAATTCAGCAGTACAGCCGCATAGATGAGAATCCCGTGGGATTAAGTGTTTATTTGAGCGGTAATTGCACATTCGATGAAATTGTAGTTCCGTCTCAAACGGAAAATCTCGACATTATTCCTGCAGGTCCGGTGCCGCCCAATCCAACTGAACTTATTGCATGTAATCAAACACAGGTTTTGTTTGATACTCTTAAAACACGGTACGATTATATATTTGTAGACACCCCTCCGCTGGGCAGGGTAACCGATGCACTCTTACTCACCAGATACAGTGACGCGGTTATCTACATTGTAAGGCACAACTACACAAAAACAAAAATGTTTAAGCATGTTATTGATGACATGGCCAAGCGGGAAATTAAGAATGTTAATGTTGTGATAAATGACATAAACATTTCACAAAGTGCCACGGGTTACGGCAAAGGTTATGGATATGGATACGGATACGGATACGGTTATGATGACCGAAAAAAAAAGAAATCAATTCTTGATAAAATCAATATGAACTCCTTCTTTTAACCCCCTTCTTAAATCATACCTAAGTTGAGCGGTTGGATCCGCCTTAGGCGGAGAACAAACGCTTTTCCGCCTAAACGGATAACCCCGATCCAGGAAATGTTGCGTTTCACCGAATAAGTGAGGTGAAAGGCTTACATTTACTTAATCGTTGAGCGGAACCTTTAGCTCATGACCGAAGGGAATAATCGCTCAATTTGGGTCATAATCTTCCGGCAAGCATGATGGTTTGATAAAAAATACGCAATTTTGCATCATCAATTTGTTTGCAATGAGAGGATTATTTTTTGGACTTACAACGGTGGATTTGCAATTTCTGGTTCAGGAATACCCGGAATCAAATTCAAAAACAAAAGCTGAAAAAAACGGTATTTATGCTGGCGGGCCTGCAACCAATGCAGCCATTGGATATTCCTATGCCGGAGGTTTGGCGCAACTGTATACAGTCATTGGAATTCATTCGTTTCGGGATTTTATTATCGATGATGTTCAAAATGCAGGTGTCGAAATCATCGATCTGATTCCTGGAAAAAAGTCCGAACCGGTTTTTGCCAGCATTATAACATCAAAGAAGTCTGGTGATCGTACTATTTTTTCATATAATCCACCTTCACAACCCGCGATTGACAATCTGGATGGAAATGCTTTGGAATTGCCTGAAATTGCTTTGTTTGACGGCTTCTACATAGAAGCGGCCATATATCTTGCCGGTAAACTTAAAGCAAACAATGTACCTGTGATTTTTGATGGAGGAAGCTGGAAAAAAGGAATGGAGGAGTTTTTACCACTGGTTGACATTGCCATTTGCTCTCAGGATTTTTATCCGCCCGGTACATCATCGAAAAAGGATGTCATTAAATACTTAGAAAGCAAAGATATCAGTAAAGTTGCCATTACCCGTGGTGATCAACCGGTTTTATTTAAGTCGCCAGACCATTCAGGAGAAATATATGTTGAAGATACAGAGGTACTGGATACTTTGGGTGCAGGTGATTTTTTTCACGGAGCTTTTTGTTACTATTACGCCAGCGGAGATAATTTTGTGGAAGCCTTGCGAAAGGCTGCAGAAATCGCCACAGAATCGTGTAAATCATTTGGAACACGAAATTGGTTGAACAAGGAGGAAAACAAGGATGAACAGAAATGATTTTGAAATAATGGCGCCTGTAGGCTCTTATGAGTCATTAATGGCTGCGATACAGGCAGGAGCTGATAGTATCTATTTTGGGGCGGAACAATTGAATATGCGGGCACGTTCGGCAAATAATTTCACTTTAAAAGATTTAAAACAAATATCCGGGATTGCGCGCAACCACAACATAAAAACATATTTAACCATCAACATTGTTATTTTCGACAATGAAATTGGTAAAATGATGAAGGTTGTGGATGCAGCATTAGAAAACAACATTGATGCGATAATAGCCTCTGATATGGCTGTTATTCAATATGCAAGGAATGTGGGTATGAATGTTCATATGTCAACCCAGGTAAACATCAGTAATATTGAGGCAGTTCGGTTTTATTCAAAATTTGCAGATATAATGGTGCTGGCCAGAGAATTGAACCTGGATCAGGTGCGTGACATTCATAATGGTATTGAAATGCTCGGTATTCATGGGCCTTCAGGCGAACCGGTCAAAATTGAGATGTTTGTGCATGGAGCATTGTGCATGTCCATATCAGGCAAATGTTATTTAAGCCTCCATGAACAGAATTACCCGGCCAATCGGGGTGCCTGCCTGCAAAATTGCAGAAAGGGATATACCGTAACAGAAAAAGAATCCGGCGAATCCCTGGAAATTGACAACGAATATATCATGTCACCAAAGGATCTTTGCACGATTCATTTCCTGAATAAAATGATGGATGCGGGTGTACGCATCTTTAAAATTGAAGGCAGGGCACGCTCACCTGAATATGTGAAAACAGTGGTTAAATGCTATCATGAAGCACTGGAAGCTGTTTTGGAAGGAACATATACCAATGAAAAAATTACAGACTGGCAAAACAGGCTTTCCACCGTTTTCAATCGTGGATTTTGGGATGGTTACTATCTCGGGCAGCGATTGGGTGAATGGAGCCATGTTTACGGATCCCGGTCCACCAAAAAGAAAATTTACATTGGGAAGGTGACCAACTTTTTTACAAACATCAGGGTAGCTGAAATAGTATGTGAAACCGGTTCAATCAAAGTGGGCGATGATGTCATTGTAATGGGACCTACAACAGGTGTTGTCGAAACAAATGTTGATGAGATCAGAGTTAACCTCCAGAATGTTGATACAGTTGCGAAAGGTGAAACCTTTTCCATCCCGGTTAAGGAAACCCTGCGACGCTCCGATAAATTATATAAACTGGTAGACGTTGAAACCGAAAGCATGGTCTGAATTCAAACCATCTTACAGTTGCAGAATAAAAAGACTATCCCTCTTTGTATTTCTGAATATTTTCAATAAACAAATCAAATAAAAACTCCGTATCTGTCGGCCCACCTGATGCCTCCGGATGAAACTGAGAGGAAAAAATCATTTTTGATGCATGCTTCATACCTTCATTTGTGTCATCATTCAAATTGATGAAAAGCGGAGACCATCCTTCTGGTAATGTATCGTTATTGATGGCGTAACCATGATTCTGGGAAGTGATGTAAGCATTGTTGGTACCGATTTGCAATACCGGTTGGTTATGACTGCGATGTCCGTATTTCAATTTATAAGAATCTGCTCCTGCTGCAAGGCCCAATAACTGGTTTCCCAGGCAAATTCCGCATATGGGAGTATCTTGCTTTATTGCTTTGCTGAGGTTTTGAATGGTATCCTCACATTTTTTGGGATCACCCGGCCCGTTGGATATAAATAATCCGTCATATTCGGTTTTGTCCAAATTGTAATTCCAGGGCAAAAGGTCAACAGCTACATCGCGGGTAAGCAGGTTTCTGATGATGTTGTATTTTACACCGCAATCGAGCAAAGCAACTTTGTATTTACCGTTTCCGAACGTTTTCTTTTCTTTAATACTCACTTTTTCGACAAGGTTATCATTGTTTGGATCATACCAGTCCACATCCACCTCGTTCACCACAATTTTGCCCAGCATGGTTCCTTTTTCCCGAAGAATTTTTGTTAACTCCCTGGTGTCCACGTCAAAAATTCCCGGAATATTATATTCTTTCAGCCAGTCACCAAGGCTCTTTTTTGCATTCCAGTGGCTGTATTCCCATGAATAATCGGATATGATTAACCCTGAAATATGCAAACCGAATGATT
Source organism: uncultured Bacteroidales bacterium (assembly GCA_964486145.1). GTDB lineage: Bacteria > Bacteroidota > Bacteroidia > Bacteroidales > JAAAOM01 > CAZAMT01. The sequence continues at coordinate 11,638 of CAZAMT010000041.1, read as the reverse complement.
CAAAAAAGCGCAATAATTCATTCTCTTTTTCGGAGCCCGGAACTCCATAATTTCCGATCAACGGGTAGGTAAGTACCAGGATTTGCCCTTTGTATGAAGGATCAGTTAAACTTTCGGGATATCCCGTCATTGCTGTATTAAAAACAACCTCTCCTGCTATGGATGTTTCGGCTCCAAATGATTTACCGGAAATTTTTGTACCATCTTCAAGTATTAATTCAATTTGTTTGTTTTTCTGCATTTACTGTGTCTTTATTCTGGTGCTTATGCCTCATTTCAATAATTTCTTTCAGTTGATCAATGCCAACGCGTTTCGCGATGATTTTTTTATTTTTATCCAGCAAATATACAACAGGTGTGCTATAAATGTCATATAGAATTTTATATTTATAATCGTATGGGTTCCATGCATTGATCCAATCATATAGTTGGTGCTTATTTACAAATTCCACCCATTGTTCTTTGCCTTCTTCTCCTCCAAGCATGTGCACTGCAACAACTTCAACCCCTTTTTCCTTCAATTGGGAATACTCCTTATGTAGTTTTGGTACTACCGTTTTGCAGTGCCCGCAATCACTTTCCCAGAATAAAAGAACCGTGTAATCTGCGGGTAAATCATGTATATTGAAAAATGAACCAACGTAAGGGTATTTCTTCAATGCAGTGTCGTTTTGTGCTTTGATGAAATGATCCGATGGTACATGAACCATTTCAACATTTTCAGCAACATTTCCAATCAAAGTTGGCTTTACTTTTGCCACCCGCTCTTTGAGGTCCTCAATAAACTTCGGCTCGCTCCAGGTAGCTTCGGGAATGTAATATTTTTCAGCTATATGGGCATACACCTTATCCATTCCCATTATTTTACTTTTCGCGTAATGATTAAAAAGCGTAACCAGCATGTATTGAAACAGTTCATCGGAGGATCTTGACTTTTCGATTAACCAATCCACTTCGGCAATGATGGAATCCGGAATTTGAGGTACAACTTTATCGATGTAAGGGATAATTTTTTCCTGATACAACGGTGTTCGAAGCAACCGTGGATCGGATACATCAAAATTATCAAAATAGTGTGTGCGATAATATTTATACTGAAAAGCAGAATCAATAATATTGCCGTTTTCATCTTTCGGTGACTCGGGAACCTCTACTTTCATGGTAGCTTTAATAAATACTCCGAGGAAATTGTTTTCATTTTCGGCAACCATTTTCTTCATATATTTCTGAACATCCGTATTGATTCTATTGAGCTGTTCCTGAAATTTTTCTTTCTCTGCATCATTTTGCGCATTTTTCAGTTTTTCTCGCAAATTAGAAGCCTGCCTTCCCATCTCTCCAATGTATTTCTGATATTCCACAAACCTGATGTTTAGTTTGCTTTCTTTGAAAGTAAGGTTTGCAAATAGATCAGAGGTGTCCGTTTCTATTGAAAACTGTTGATCCTCATCAAGCAGAAATGTAAAATAATTTTGGGAAGGAAGAAAGATTAGATACATCCCTCCCGGAAGTTTTTTATCCCCCTGAAATACACCGATGCCATTATGGTTAAGCCTAACAGTATCATCGGGATACATTGACTTATTCACATAATGACCAAGGATGATGGAAGTATCGCTTAAACCATTGATCTGAACTTTTATCTCATAGTTTTGCGCACGAACCAGAAATCCCTGAAACAATGCAGTTAATATTATGAATGTATGAATATATTTACTCATGATTATTTTTTTAAAAAAATTTGCATTATCAGTTGCACATACGATTCCGTTGCATATGTGTTTGATATTGGTTCAATAAATTTGCCAAAAATAACCATTAAAAATGATGATTGCACTTAAGTTGTTATCAATAACCCGGGTAATGCCGGGCTAATTGAATAAAAACGGACATTCATCTGTTTATTTTTAATTTTCAACGGTCACCACCTGTTACGATAACCATTAGGTATGGAACCGCTTGTTTCATAGAAAATATATCCATCATGTTAAGTTCTGATTGTATTCTGAAAGAGCATCGGAAATGGCATAAATGTTATCACCAAGATTCTCGCATTGTGCCAGAATATCGGTATAAATGATCCCTGCCTGATAGGTATAACTGCGATTTTCCACGCTGGTAATCTGCGTTTTTTGCAAGTGCTTTCTGGTTTTATTAATTCTTTTTTCAATGGCTGCTGCCTTTTCAGTATCCACGTGTTTATAATCGGAATCAAGGTTATGTAACATGGTATTTAAGGCTTCACCAACAATATCAAACATCGCATTGACATTGTTCCGAAGATCCTGTGTAAACCAAATTTTGTTTTTCTTTTTGCGCCTGAGTGTTTTGGAAATGGAATTACAAGAGTCGGCTATATTTTCAATGGAATCGACCAGTTTCAGCATCAAACGAAGTCGTTGGACACCGGGTTGACTCAATTCACCCTCTGAAATTTTAGTCAGGTAATTTGCAATTTCAATTTCGAGGTGATCAGCATAGTTCTCAAATCCTGATATGGTCTTATAAATATTTTGGAACTCGATTTCATTTGTTTCAGAAAACAAATTCCTGACCAGGGAAAACATTTTATTAACCTTTCGTCCATAATTTGCAATTTCCCTTCGAGCTTGCAACAAGGATAACTCCGAAGTTGACAAAATACCTGTGGTGATGTGCTTCAAACTAAAATGCTCATCTTCATTTTTACGTTTTCTTACAAGTGTAGTGGATATTTTAATAATTCCGGGTATAAACCAGGCAAGAATTGTAACATTGATAATATTGAATGTTGAATGAAACACAGCCAGACCGAGTGGAATTGAGGAAATATTTTCTAAAGGAGAGACACCGTTCAATTTGATCACGATTAAATCAACGAGCCTGATAAACGGCTGAAACACAATAATCATCCATGAAATCCCTAACAGGTTTATAATAAAATGTGTTCTTGCTGCTTTTTTAGCAGTTCCATTTGCAACTACTGCAGCTAAATTTGCAGTAATGGTTGTGCCGATGTTCTCGCCCAATATCATCGCTGCTGCCAGGTCAAATCCAATCCACCCCTTATAACTCATAACAATCGTCAGGGCCATTGCTACACTTGATGATTGAACGATTGCAGTAACCGTGAATCCAAGGAATAAAAACAACAGCACCGAAAGAAATCCCATATGTGTATAATCAGACACAAATTTGATGATTTCAGGATTGGAACTGATATCCGGAACTGAATTTTTGAGAAATTCGAGCCCCAGGAATATGATGGCAAATCCAATAATAAATTCACCAAGGTACTGGCTCCTGCTCTTGGAGGAAAAAATAAGATAAAAACTAAGCCCGATAATGGGCAATGCCAATGAACTGATTCTCACATTAAATCCAAGCAATGATATCAGCCATGCAGTGAAGGTCGTTCCAATATTCGCCCCAAGAATGATTCCGACCGATTCAACCAATGATAACAGTCCTGCATTAACAAAACTAACCACCATCACAGTCGTTGCTGATGACGACTGGATGAGCATGGTAATAAACAATCCGGTAACAATACTTTTAAACTTATTAGAGGTAATGGCTGCCAGAATGTTACGCATTCCCATGCCAGCAACTTTCTGAAGGGCTTCACTCATCAGTTTCATCCCGAACAGGAAAAGTCCAAGAGAGCCAAAAAGCATTAATATTTTATAAATTCCGAAATCCATTTGGTACCCTTCGTTATAGCCGTGCAAAAGTATAGAATAATACATACTTAGCCTAAATTGCATTAAAATGCAACAAAAACTTAACATGAAATTAACATGAACCATTAAACACTTTTTATCTGTACTTGCCGAATGCCTTATAAAATCATATCTTTAGGACTTTTATTTCAATTATGGAAAAACTTTCATTTTATCAAAATAAAATTATTGCCTCGTTAAAAAACATTTCGTTTGCCAAAGCCCCGTTAGAATTATATGAGCCAATCGATTATATTTTGTCCATTGGTGGAAAACGAATTCGTCCCTCCTTGCTGCTTACTGCGTATCATATGTTTGATGAAAACGTTGATCATGCCATAAACGCTGCCCTGGCTGTTGAAGTGTTCCACAATTTTACTCTCCTTCATGACGATTTGATGGATAAAGCCAATGTAAGAAGAAACAAGCCCACTGTACACAAGAAGTGGAATAACAGTGTAGCTATTCTATCAGGAGATGCCATGCTTATCGAGGCATACGAACTGCTTTTTACCTATCCGTTTGACAAACTAAAAGAAATTATGCAGTTTTTTAATAAAACTGCACTCAAGGTTTGCGAAGGGCAGCAATATGATATGAATTTTCAGATTAATTCAACGGTAACAGTGAATAATTACCTGATGATGATTGAATTAAAAACGGCGGCACTCATCGCTGCTTCTCTTAAAATTGGAGCAATGCTGGCAGGCGCTCCTGCTAATATGGTGCAGCAAATATACCAGTTTGGGAAAAATATTGGCATTGCCTTTCAACTGCAGGATGACCTTCTTGATGCTTTTGCCAATGAGGAATCTTTTGGAAAAAAGATTGGTGGTGACATTCTTGAAAACAAAAAAACGTTTTTGCTACTAACCCTTTTGGAACAGGCAACTGTTAATGACAAAAAAACTGTTTTGGACTGGATGGAGCGCACCACATATGATCCGGATGAAAAAATCAAAACAATCAAATCACTTTATTACCACTACGATATTCAATCACTGACGGAAAGAAAGATCAAGCACTATTTCAATTTATCCGTGTCCGAATTGGAAAACATCGATCTGCCGGCAGATAAAAAAACTACCTTACACGAATTTTCAGAATTGTTATTTAAACGTTCCAGCTAAATTTCCTTATCCAGCACCCTGTCTGATAGTTGAATAGGTAGAAATATGCCTGTTAAAGTCATCCTGAATTTTCTTATTTAACTCATCCTGGCCGTAAGTATTCGTGATTCTGTTCAACTCCTGAAGAACCTGCAAATTTACACGTGTTTCAAAATCAGTTCCACGTCGAAGATCCGGTTCCAGTTTCAAATAATAGCTCAATTCTTCATTACTAATTTGCCAGTATTTTTCAACAATTCTGTTGGCTTTATCAATTTCACCTGTTTTATAATATGATTCCGATATACCTGCCATGAAGAGGTCGTACGGCACTTGCTTATGTGGCGTAATTTCAACGATTTTATCCAGCACCCGGACTGCCGAATCTAATTTACCTTCAACAATCAATGCATCGGCAAGACGATTGAAGTTGTTTCGTAACCGAACAACTGATAACGTGCGAACGTGAAAATGGTCCAGATAAACAGTGGTATCGTTCATGTTTCGGTAAAGACCTTTATTCATTAGGTTATCGTACATAATATCGGTATCAATTCGACCGTGATCAAGGTAATTCGTTCCCCCACCTTCAATTGGCACAAGACGGTAAGCGTACCCTTCCAATTGAAAATACTTTTCCAGACCTAAGGTGCCTGAATGACCTGTGGATACATAATAAACCGGCCGTTCCCAATCGTTTTGTGCAAGTATGTCAAGTACCATCATGTCAGCTTTCCCCAAATGTCTGCGGTCAACCTCCCATTCAATTACATCGACAATTTTATCGGCATCCGCCGGTTTCACTGTACCATTGGCCAGTACTTTTTCTTTATCGACAGATAACCTAAACTTTTTTGTTGGAATATAATCCATAGCTTCACCTCGGGACGAACCCAGTTTGGTTTTTGGATCATCACTGGCAACAAATTTCATGATATCATCGATGTTGGTATATTCCTTGATTCTATCGGTTATATATACAACATCCCTGGTTCCCTGTCGGTATTTATCTTCCGTTAACGAAAAAGGCAACGGATCTGATTCATAAGCTTTCCTGCTCATTTGTTCAATATACCAGTCGGTATTTAACAACATCAGGTTTACTACCCTGACATCCGTGCGAACTCCTTCCACTTCCTGGGCATACCACAACGGAAAGGTATCGTTATCGCCTACGGTGAACAAAATGGCATTGGGCGCACATGTACTCAGGTAATTATATGCTAAATCCCGGGCAGTATAGCGGCCGGATCGATCATGATCATGCCAGTTTTCCGCTGCCATTATCCCGGGAACCAACCCCAGAGCAACCAGCGTTACAGCAACAGATGCCGGTATTTTAGGTATTACTTTTGATAAGGATTCGAACAAGGCCAGTACACCCAGACCTATCCATATAGCGTATGCATAAAATGACCCTGCATAGGCATAATCTCTTTCCCTCGGTTGATTTGGAGTTTGATTGAGATACACAACAATGGCGAGTCCGGTAAAAATAAAAAGCAATAAGACCACAGAAAAGTCCTTCTTATCTTTGTTAAAATGAAAAAAAGCACCAAGCAGTCCAAGTAACAACGGAAGCATATAGTAGGTATTTCGTGCGGGATGGTTTTTCAGGCTGTCCGGCAATTTATCCTGCGGGCCAAGCCTGGCCTCATCCAGAAAATTAATTCCGGTTAACCAATTTCCTTTGAGAATACCACCGTTCGATTGGATATCATTCTGTTTTCCGGCATAATTCCACAAAAAATACCTCATGTACATATGACCAATTTGGTAAGTAAAAAAGAATCGAAGGTTCTCGCCAAAGGTTGGCTTGTTGATTACTTCAGGTTCCTGATTACCTCTCCTCACCCGTATGGGTTTGCCTTTGATGTTTCCCCAGTCTTTATAAACGCTTACGTGAGCACCATTTGAACTATACATTCTCGGAAACAATGTCATAAACCGATCATCATACACATATTCATTTTTATGGTTGGTTATTTCATACCGGTCGCCAATCTGCGTATATGTTGGTTTTCCCTCTTTCATATCAACAATGGGAGCATTGTAGTAGTGACCAAAAAATAAAGGCCTGTCACCGTATTGTTCCCTGTTTAAATATGACAGCAATGAAAATACAGTCTCCGGGTTATTTTCATCCATAGGCGGGTCAGCAAGTGACCGGATTACAATCATTGAAAATGATGAATAGCCAAGAATAATTACAGCAAATGAAACAAGAATGGTATTGAGTACAACATGTTGGTTTTTTGCAAACTGGTACACGAGAATATATACACCAACAGTAATAATCAATGCCAGTAAGAAACTATCTGCAATCAGCGGAATTCCCATTAAAAAGAAGGCCGCCGTAAACAATACAGAATTTAACCGGGAATTGGGATGCCTTTTACGCGTGTAATAAATACCAGCAATTATTGATGCAAGGAGCAATGCTGCATATATTAAAACGCCACTTTTAAAGCCCATGCCCAGGGTATTAACAAAAAACAGCTCAAACCTGGAAGCCATTTTTATCAACCCGGGAATTATTCCATACATAACTGACCCGATGAGTATTATGGTAATCAGAAACGCCAGAGCGATTCCCTTTCTGGTTGGTTGGTATTTTTTAAAATAATAAACAAAAACAATGGCCGGTATCGCAAGTAAGTTCAAAAGGTGAACACCAATGGACAGTCCCATTAAATAGGCAATCAGAATTAACCAGCGATTGGCATGTTTTTCATTTGCAATATTCTCCCATTTTAAAATAATCCAAAAAACGAGTGCTGTAAAAAGGGACGAAGTGGCATATACTTCACCTTCCACTGCTGAGAACCAAAACGTATCCGAAAAAGTATAGGCCAGGGCACCCACAAGTCCACTGCCAATAATCGCAATGATGTTTCCTGCTGTGTAATCCCCGGAGTTTTTTATTAAGAGTTTCCTGGCAAGGTGAGTGATTGTCCAAAACAAAAACAAGATGGTAAATGCACTGGCAAGGGCGGACATCGCGTTGACCATTTTTGCCACTTGCGCAACATCGGAAGCAAACAATGAAAAAAACCGGGCTACAATCATAAAAAGAGGAGCCCCGGGAGGATGCCCTACCTCAAGTTTATATGCGGAAGCAATAAACTCTCCGCAATCCCATAAACTTGTTGTTGGTTCGATGGTTAATAAATAAACTGTAGCCGAAATAACAAAGCTAAGCCATCCAAAAATAAGGTTATACCTGCGAAAACTTTTTCTCTGCATAAGTACTATGTTAATAAATTGATATTGAGCCACATATTTCTTTTTTGTTGGTGTCGCGACCCAGTAACTAATGGGGCAATGCCCCTACCTTCAATATGTTAGTGATGAATCACTTTGGGTAATAACTAACCAAATAAATTCAATCCATTTGCAAACATAAAATTAATATCTCAAATTTTGGCTTTTCCATTAGAGAAAACAAACTATTTTCGTAATCTAAAGAATGAAATGGTAAATATGACACAGGTTATCGGGAATAACGATCAATTTACAATGAATCATTTGGACATTCAGGCAGATAAACAGGTTCAAAAATCAATGAAGCTAATCGCGTAGTGCACAGTTAAAATTAATTCAAACCGCGCTGCATCATCAAAACATCAGGAAACAATAAATTCGCAGAGTTGTTTCATAAAATGTAATTTTTATTCAATGCCAAATGGCTCTGGTAAACACCGATAATAATCTTTTAGCCTTTATTCATTACTTTTTTTCGTTATGCGGGTAAATTTTTAATGATTATATCACTATTTGAAGTTGCGATGCAGGGCTTTATAAAAGAGAGAATATGCGAAGAATTGGTTTTTTATTACTGCTTGTCCTAAGTTCATCTTCCCTTTTATCACAATTTTACGAAACCGGTCAAACACCTTTTAACCTGTCATGGAGAGAAATAAATACCAGTCATTTTAAGGTAGTTTTCCCAAAAAGCATTGAAAAAGAAGCTAATAAAATTACCAAATATCTTGAAGCTTCATACCCAAATGTATCAAAAGCACTGGGTCATCAACCCAAAAAAATACCGGTACTGCTTAATAATCAATCCGTCAATTCCAATGGAGTGGTTGTATGGGCTCCAAAACGAATGGAGTTGTCAACAACACCCCCGCAAAATACCTACTCGCAGCCCTGGTTACAACAACTTGCACTCCATGAATTACGTCATGTAGTTCAGGTTGACAAGCTAAACAAAGGACTTATAAAAGCATTATCATTCCCTTTCGGACAAATTGTTTCGGGTGGTGTTGCCGGATTTTTACCATTTTGGTATCTCGAAGGTGATGCAGTTGTGGCAGAAACCTCGCTGTCAAGAGCGGGAAGAGGAGATCAACCTGAATTTAAAATGGGACTGCGTGCCATCACAGTGGAAAAACAAAACCGATATCCATATCGAAAAGCCTATTTCGGCTCGTTTAAAGATTACATTCCAAATTATTATGAACTGGGTTATTTTATGACTTCCTATGCCCGAATAGAGTATAATCAGATGGTATGGGATACTGTTCTTAATTATGTTCCACGAATGGCATTCACATTATTTCCATTCTACTTTGGACTGAAACATTACAAAACAACCAAAAACAAACTATACAACGATGCCTTTGATTATTACAAACAACGCTGGCAAGCGCACGATACCCTGATGAATAAAACCCAATTCCATCAAATAAGCACGGATGGTAAAAAAAATGATTTTATTGAATACCGGCATGTGCAGGTTATTGATGAAAATACTTACGCCGCGCTAAAAACCAGCCTGAATGAGATTCCAACCATTGTAATTTTAACGAAACAAGGAAAAGAAAAAAAGATACATGCCCCTGGTTTGATCCGGGATTTTTCAATGTCGTATGCAAATGGTCGCATAAGCTGGGCAGAACGTGTACCCGATCCACTATGGTCAAAAAAAAGCTATTCAGTAATAAAAATTTTAAATGTATCAAAGGGTAATGTCCGGTCTGTGAGGGAGAAAACACGGTATTTTTCCCCGGATCTTTCATCGGATGCTACAAAACTGGTAGTTTCTGAAAACACTGTTACCCATCAGAACCAACTTTGTATTATTGACGCGAAATCCGGTAATATCATTGAAGAAATACCAACATTAGAGAATAAAAGCGCCCAAAATCCCCGTTGGAATAAAACCGATAGCAAAATAGTTATGACCCTTTTGGGAACCCGGGGTAAATCCATTGCTGTTTATGATGTGAAAATGAAAAAATGGGAGGAAGTTCTGGCACCAACGTTTGAAACTATATCAAAACCTGTATTTTACAAAAATGATTATATACTTTTCAATGGTTCTTTTGGAGACATCGGTAACATATTTGCCATTGAAATATCCTCAGGGAGAATATTTGCTGTAACCCGTGCCCGTTTTGGCGCTTATGATTCTGATGTGATTGCGAATACCAATGAAATTGTTTATTCGGACTATACTTCTCAGGGATTTGATTTGGTTATTGCCCCTGCTCGTTTCGATGACGAAATATCAATAGCAGATGATAACCTGCCAGATATGCCACATGATATCATTCGAAACCAGGAAAACTGGACATTGAACGATGTCAACCTTCCTGATAAAAGTTATGAAAGTAAAAAATACAATCGCTTTCTAAACCTGTTTAATTTTCATAGTTGGTTACCTTTTTATGTAAATTTAGATGAACTATCAGTTACTGATCCGGCTATTTACCCTGGCATGCAACTGTTTTCACAAAATCTGTTGAATACAGCCATTGCTTCGGCAGGGTATTCTTATAAAAATAAAAATCATTTTTTCAATACTACGTTTACTTTCAAGGGAATGCGGCCAGTATTTGAGTTTTCGCTTGATTTTGGAGGCGATATTGTACCATTCAGCCCGCAGAATGTTGATGTACCAAATGTATCACAAAAATATATAAGCCAGAATTACCGGTTATACCTTCCCGTAAACCTTACACGCAGTAAATATTTCACCAATGTTGTGCCATCCATTGAACTGGAACATGGAAGGGATGTTTATTTTGATTTTCCGACCGGTAATTTTCGAAAGGGATTGACATTTTTCAAAACCAACATTCTGTTCTATCGGTTATTAAAAACTGCCCACAGGGATATTCACCCAAAATTTGGCCAGGTTCTGCAGGCTCAGTTTTTTACCAGCCCTGCTGACCGGCAAAATTTTGGTTCCATGGTTCGATTGTTCGGTACATTGTATTTCCCGGGTGTATTTCAAAATCATAGTTTTATCCTGAAAGGCAACTATCAAAATCAGGAAATTAAAAACTATTTTCTTCCATTCTCCTTCTCCTTTCCCCGGGGATTTGAGACAATTCGCACCTCAACCATGGCAACGCTTTCTGCTGATTACGCCCTCCCCATAATTTATCCTGATCTTGACCTGCTTCAGTTTATTTATTTCAAGCGAATAAAAGGAAAAGCATTTTATGATCTCTTAAATATAAATCCTCTGGTTATGCAAAACAACCGGTTAACAGAGGCAGGAAACAGGTTTTATAATTCGTATGGACTGGAAATTACAACGGACTTTCACATTGCCAATATCTTATTCCCTTTAAACATGGGATACCGATTTGGATACCAGCCGGAATTAAGCAGAACATTTGGAGAGTTCGTTTTTAACCTCGACATTGCCGGGTTTTAAATGGACAGCGGTATGAAACAGACCTCCGACAAATCGGAGCAAGCACGACCACGATTGAAATGGGTGCCAAATTTCAGGTTTGGACACAAGTTTTACACATGAAACACCCATGATTATTAAAGGTTCTTCTACAACGCACTACCGGATAAACT
>CAZAMT010000040.1:0-20653 GCA_964486145.1 uncultured Bacteroidales bacterium | reverse complement strand
ACATGAAAACAGAACTATGGCAAAAAGCCACCCTAAAGCAAGCTTTACTTGTATTTATATTCGTTTTTTCGGCCAATATACTATTTGGCCAGTCCGATGAGGAATTTTATACCAAAAGTCTTCAAAACAACAAAACCGGGATGTATGTTCTGGGATCCTGGGCTTTGTCAAACATGGCGATTGGAAGCTTTGGCTGGGCTCGTTCAACGGGAAAAATGAAATACTTTCATCAAATGAATTTTTTCTGGAATACAGTGAATTTGGGAATTGCAGGATTCGGATTGATCAATGCAATAAATACCGACATTTTAGCACTCACCCCATCGGAAATGCTAAAGAAACACAAAACATTTGAAAATATTCTTTTGATAAATACCGGTCTTGACATCGGATACATGGGACTTGGATACTATCTCGGGCACCGTTCTAAATCGAAAGAAAAAAACAAACATCTACTTGCAGGCTACGGCAATTCGATCATGCTTCAGGGTGCTTTTCTTTTTGTTTTTGATTTTGTTTTGTACACGGTGCAAAGAAGTCACCGTCTATCTTTCAGTAATCAAATTTCCTGGGATGTATTTTTAACCCCGGATCAAATTGGCCTTGTAATGGTATTTTAATAATATATTAATCCACTGACTCCAGCAACGGGTTGTTGTAGGTTATTTTCCCGTTGACTTCAAAGTCGTACAGGGTTAAAATCCGAAGATTGTAATAAGCAATCCAGTAATCCTCCAATGAATTGATATAGTCACGTTTTGCCTTTTCTCTTTCGGCAAGAGCAATATTTAATTCGGTTATGCTAATTTCACCGTTCTGGAATTTCTTCAAGGCAATTTCGTATCCGTTCTCAGCGACTTCATCTGCCTCTCTCACTGTGGTTAGTTGATCTTTAAGCAAGCTAAACTGTTCAACCTGCACAGTTACCTCTCTTTTAAAATCTTTCAAATCCTGCTCTACATCATACACTACCAATTGCTTATTTGATTCAGCAAGCTTTACCTCCGATGCTGACCTCCCCCAGTCGAGGATGGGAATCTGAAATGTTAATTCCAGTTCGCGTTGGGGAAGAGTTTCATCGTATACATCTGAAAAATTTGGTGCACTTTTCGAAATACCATAGTTCCCTCGAACAACAATTTGTGGCCCGTTATTGCGCTTGGCCCTTACCAGTTCCCTTTCTGCCGTGATAAGCCTGCGCTCCGACCGTAATGGTTCTTTCCTGTTATCGAGAGCTTCATTCAGTGCCTTGTCCGAATCAATTTCAAATAATACCATGTTTACAGGTATCACCAGCTCGATATCCTCGGATTGCTCCAGGCCTGTGTATGATTTCAATTCAAAATCAGCATTCTTTAATTGCATTTGGGCTTCATTCAAATCCTTGCGGGCATTGTATACAGATAATTTGATGCGTGCAAAATCATTTTCAGATATTCTCCCCAGTTTTTGTTTCATTTCGGCTATCCGAAGGTTATCCTGGCTGTTTTTTAAGTTTGACTGTGCCAGTTGATAATTGGTCTGATATCTTAAGTAGCGGAAAAAGCGGTAGGTGGCATTTCTCGATATCTCTTCAATGGTTTCCACATAATTACGCTGAGATTCTTCATAAATTAAAGGTTCCGTCTTTTTTTGCCATTTGTTCCAGTTAAACGCAAAAATGGGCTGGTAAATACCAATCTGAAAAGGGCTTCCTGAATACTGCACATCTCCGGAATTTAAATCCTCGAATCGATCAATTGAACTTGAAGCGGATATGTAGGTGCCCAGTTGGGGAATAGATTGGGTCAATGAAATTCTTCCGGTATTTTCAAGATTTGAAACAGGAATAAATTTTTTGGTACCATCGGGTTGCGTGATGCCTTTTGTCGCGTTCGTGTAAATCGGGAAATCACTTTCCAACTCTAGCTGCGGTCTGAATTTCGTTTTGAAATTTTTCCAGCGCCAATACGCATTCACATTTTGGTTTTGGGCATATTTTGCTGAAGAAGAGAACTTAACCGCAAGTGAAACAACGTTTTTTAAGGTTAATGTAGTTGGTGTGGTTGGTATGACTACATTGCTTGATATTGTGTCATTGGTATTCTGTGATAGTGCATTTATATAGGGTGAAATTAAAAAAAAGACTGCAACTGCAAAACGCATTTTACTAAATCTCATATTTACCTATGAATTTTTTTGAAACATTTTTGGAATGTTCATATGACCATTAATAATGCAAACTGATTATTGTATTTCAATGACTTTCTTTTTGCGGAAAGTTGAAACATCGGAAGTTATTATTTTATCTCCTTCCTGCAGACCCGACTTTATTTCGACATAATCAAGTCCCTTTACTCCCAGTTCAACTTGCTTTATAAAAGCTCGATCACCTTCCTTTACATACAGTTTTTGATTTCCGCTTTTCTCAATGGCAGGGCCTCTTCGAACTCTTAACACACTGTCTTTCTGACTTTTTACAAGCAACAAATCAATCCGCATATTGGGAATTAGTTTTTGGTGGTTGGACTGATCCAGAAATACATCAAACTGAATCATGTTGTTTTCGATTCTTGGCCGTATGTTTCCAATTTTTCCGGTTAACCGGTTTTGATTATCAACAATGGCCATTACCATTTTACCGGTATTTACAAAATCAGCTTTGTTTTCTTCCAGTGATCCAATGATTTTAAATGATGATAAATCAGACATGGTCACGAGCAAATCATCTATTTTTACTTTTTCACCAGCTTTTTTGGTAATACTCAAAATAATTCCTGATGAAGGTGCTTTAACAAACATCTGTTCAAGCAAAGCCTTTTGGCTATTCAATTTCTTTTCCTCCATTTCGATTTGTAATCGCAGACCTTCCTGCTCTGCAGCAAGTTGTTGGAGTCGGATGCGGTTTTTTTGCTGAATCATTTCTAAATCTTTCTCTGCTGAAACCAGCGCCTGGCGGGTTTTATCAACATTTGCAGGAGATATTCCTCCAACTTCAAGCAATTGCTGTTCATCAGCCAATTGCGATTTGATGGATGCTATTCTCAGCTTTTTCATTTCTACATTATATTCCAAATCCACTCTTGTGCTATGGGCATTCAAAATATTTTTTTCAAGGGTGTTTTTTTTCATCTCAATTTGAGCCTCAATGTTATCAATTTCATCCAAAACTGGCTGCCGGTCGAGCGTTAAAATTACCTGTCCTTTTTTAACATGTCTCCCGGGTTCATTAAGAATTCGTTGTAATGTACTGTTGGTCGGGCTATTTATAAGTACTTCCTGCTGCGGTTCCACAATGCCCTTTGCTTCCAGCGTTTGCATCACAATCCCTCTTTCAACCTGGCTAATTGCTAATTTTTCCTCCTGCAACTCGGCAGGCATTACAAATTTTAATGTAGCGTATGTTAATCCAAGCGCTATTAGTGCAACCACAAAAACAATGAGGGCCATTTTCTTTCTCCGTCTTGTCATTCTTTCTTATTTGTGTTTCAATATAATGTAAAGCGTAAGTTTATCTGAATCCTCCAACGGAAATTCTTCTTAAAATGTTCTAATTTACAAAAATCACACCATTAAGAATTTAATTTCATGCAAATTAATTCATTTAAATGAACCATTCTAACCAAAAAGTGAGAAATAAGAGTAAAATTCAATTTTGCTTTGTAAATTTAGCACATAAACTTTTTAGCACCATATGGAGATATTAATTTTAAGGGACATTGTCATCATTTTTGCCCTGTCAACATTCGTAAATTTTCTCTTTACAAAAATTAAGGTGCCTGCCATTGTTGGATACCTGTTAACCGGTATTGTTGCTGGTCCGCATTTATTGGCCATTATCCACTCGCCTCATGAGATCGAAGTAATTGCAGAAATTGGTGTTGTTTTGCTGTTATTTACTATCGGTCTGGAATTTTCACTAAAACATTTACTTCGAATTCGCAGGATTGTTTTTTTCGGCGGTTTCCTTCAATTGAGCTTCACAGCATTAATTACAACATTCATCTCAAGAATGTATGGTTTAAACTGGAATACGGCACTGTTTATTGGATTTCTGACAGCTTTAAGCAGCACTGCCGTGGTTTTAAAATTACTTCAGGAGCGTTCGGAAATAACTTCCAATTATGGGCGAACCGTAGTTGGAATACTTATTTTTCAAGATATTATACTGATTCCACTCCTTTTATTGCCCCCCATTTTGGCAGGTGAGTCGTCGGGTGCTGGAAATGAGTTCTTATCCCTGGCCATCAAAGCGGTATTAATCATTGGCTTTGTTTACATTGGTAATAAATGGCTTATGCCCAAACTATTGCATTTAATTGCACTTACAAAAAACCAGGAATTGTTCCTGATGAGCATTCTTTTAATCTGTCTGTCTGTTGCTCTGTTGACGTATCAACTTGGTATGTCACTTGCATTCGGCGCCTTCCTTGCCGGGCTTATGATCTCTGAATCGGAATACAGTCACAATGCATTTGGCCATTTAATACCGTTTAAAGATACATTTACAAGTTTCTTTTTTGTTTCCATCGGGATGCTTTTGGACCTAAGCTTTGTTTTTGAGCACTTCTGGATAGTTGTCGGCACAATTGCAATTGTTATTGTGGTAAAAACAATCATTGCCGGGGGCACCGGTTTTATTCTTGGCCATACCTTCAGAGGAACAGTTCTTGTAGGTCTGGCTTTAAGTCAGGTTGGAGAATTCTCATTTATTCTTGCCAAAGTTGGTTTCGATTATGCCATCATAACCGGTTTCTACTACCAACTATTTCTGGCGGTGGCTGTTATCACCATGTCACTGTCACCTTTTCTAATTTACATATCATCACCCCTGGCCAACACGCTTCTAAAATTACCTCTTCCAACGTTTCTTGTTGAAGGGCTGTTCCCACTAAAGGAGATAGATATTCCAGAGCAAAAAAATCACATTGTCATTATAGGAAAAGATTCAAGGGCATTAAGCCTTTCAGTTATGTCGAAATATTTGGACATACCTTATGTTTCGGTAATTTTTGATCCTGGCATTGTTCGTGAAAAACAAAAAAAAGGTGAGACCGTGATATACGGAGATGCTGTAAACGAACCTATTTTGCAAAAAGCTTACATTGAAACTGCAGAAATAGTGGTGGTTTCTGTCGGTAACCTCATCACCAGTATGGCCATAATTGACAAAATAAGGGGATTAAATAAACACGTGTACATCATTGTGCGAACCAAGCAGGTTGAAGATATAGAAGAATTGTATAAGCTTGGTGCGGATCAGGTTATACCGGAAGAGTTTGAAACGGCCATTGAAATGTTTGAAAGAGTGCTTGGCCGCTTATTGATACCGCGAAGAGATATAAACCAGGCGGTTGCAAAAATCAGAAATGATTATTATGGTATTTTCCGTGATAAAACAAATGAGAAAGGGAAATCATCATTATTAAATGAGCTCCCTAACATCGAAATATCTGCAATTAAAATAGATGATGATTCAAAACTGGTTGACAAATCGGTTTTGGAAATCGACTTACGAAAAACATATGAAATTACCCTGGTTGCAATCAAGCGTGGGGAGAAAATTCTTCAGCACCCGGGGCGCAATACAATTTTTAAAAGAGGAGACATAGCATATATTCTTGGAAATCCTGAAAAAATTGCTGATGCAATTGAACTGTTTACCCCTGAAGTGAATAAAACTCAATGATTTTGTAACAAACCGGTGTAAACAAGCAATTTTTAATTCATTAAGTACGTTACATGGTAAATTTAATGTAACAGAAAAAACCGAATAGTCATGAGAATGATTTTTTTCTTTCTTGCAACTTTGTTGCTTTTTCCTATTTCAAAGGATGTTTTGATTGCTCAAAGCTCAAAAAACAGTGCAATTCTTGATACCGGAACCGTAGAAGCCCAACTTGAATATGTGATTGATGATGCCAATGTTTACAATGAATATAAGGTAATTAAAATCCCGTATATTCAGAAATTAAAGAAAAACATACGTGATTCTCTGCATGCCGTCCACAAGGAGAATGCGCAAAACAAAGCAGCCGTTTCAGAAAAGAATAAAACCATAGATACATTGCAGGCGCAACTTCAGAAAACCAAAACAGAGCTGACTGAAGCCATTCGCACAAAAAACAGTCTGTCGATTTTAGGCATACAACTTGATAAGACCTACTATAACAGTCTGATGTGGATAATTATCCTGGCACTGGGAGGTTTGTTAGGGTTTGGAGTGGTACTGTACAAACGAAACAATTCCATTACTGTCAAGACCAAAAACGAACTGAATGAATTAAAGTCAATCCATGATGAATACAGAAATAAAGCCCGCATGGATAAGGAACAAATGGTTGTAAAGCACTACGATGAGGTTAAAAAGCTAAAAGAACAATTAATGAAACAGAAATCCGGTCCATCCAAATATTAGATACGTGTATGTCCGGCTTTAGCAGTAATCACTAATTGCAGAAACATAATTTTTACCCAAATTGAGCGATTCCGCTCAAATCAAAAAACCCCGGAAAGATTTTCCGGGGTTTTTTTTTTAAAAGTATTGATTATCACTTCAGCTATTCATCCTTATTCCGCTTATTTGAAGATGAAGACGAAGGAGGTTTGGAAATCGAATCACGCATGCTGGTATCTGCTTCGATATTCTTTATGCGATAATAATCCATGATGCCGAGGTTACCCGATTTAAATGCATCGGCAATAGCCAGTGGAATTTCCACTTCAGCTTCAATCACTTTCGCACGTGCTTCCTGGGCTTTGGCTTTCATTTCCTGTTCAGAAGCAACCGCCATGGCTCTTCTCTCTTCTGCCTTGGCCTGGGCGATGTTCTTGTCTGCATTTGCCTGATCCATTTGAAGAACTGCCCCAATGTTTTTACCAATATCGATATCTGCAATATCAATGGAAAGTATTTCAAACGCTGTTCCGGCATCCAACCCCTTCTCCAGCACCACTCTTGAAATCGAATCAGGATTTTCCAGCACAGTTTTATGTGTATCCGATGATCCGATAGAGGATACAATACCTTCACCTACCCTGGCAAGAACAGTTTCTTCACCGGCACCACCAACCAGTTGTTTGATATTTGCCCGCACGGTCACCCGCGCTTTTGAAATAAGTTGAATACCATCTTTGGCAACGGCTGTTACCGGAGGAGTATTAATTACTTTCGGGTTAACGGACATTTGCACTGCCTCAAACACATCACGCCCTGCCAAATCAATGGCAGTAGCCATATTAAAAGGAAGATCGATGTTCGCCTTGTCGGCCGAAACCAGGGCATGCACCACTTTTTCCACATGCCCGCCAGCGAGGTAGTGGGCTTCAAGTTGATCGCGCTTAATATGTCTTAAACCGGCTTTATGAGCTTCAATCATGGCACGTACAATTATGGATGGCGGAACTTTCCTCCAACGCATAAATATTAGTTGTATCAGTGAAATACGAACACCTGAAACCAACGCCTGAAACCATAAATTCAGGGGTACCAAATACAGCAAAATAATTAGTGCTACTACCCCAAGAGCAATAAAAATGATATAACTTACGATGCTACCATCCATGTGAATTAGTTTAATTGTTTAACAATAATATTATTTGTCTGAACTTTAATTACTTCAACTTTTGTATGTTCATTGATAAAACCTCCAACCGATTTACCTTCGTAAACCTGTTCGTTAATCATTACTTTTCCTATTGGGTTGAGGCGTGTAATGGTTTCGCCGGTATCACCAACCTTCACGATATCTTCCGATAGTCCATATTCAACCCTTGAGATAACACTATTGTTCAACATTACTTTTTTCCAGGTGCCGGTCTTGAAAGCTATATACAGCACCAACATCATGGTAAATAATGTACCCAGCACCACATAATTACCTACGCTTGCCCCATGGGTAGAATATGAAAGAACAACGGCAACTATTAGGGCCACCATACCCCCTATTCCTGCAACCGTAACGCCCGGAACCACTAAAAATTCCAGGAGCAGCAGTACGATTCCCAACAGAACCAGTAAAATAATAGCAAAAATAGACACGGTGTATTTATCTAATTTATAGTAGCTTTTAATCCTCTTTCTATCAATTCATGGCGCATGGGTGATAAAAAATCTGAAGATCCTTTTTTTACTTCACATTTGCCTTTGTAATGAACAATGTAAGTACATTGCTCGGCCTGAACAATATCATGATCACAAACTTCAACCAATGCATCTATAACATAATCAAATGTATGAATATCATCGTTATAAAGCGTGAGGAATTTTTTCTGCTTTCCCTCTCCGTTAACCAGCTCATCAAAATCAGGCTTATCAATTGTTTTTTCCTTGTCCTTCATTGTATTACTAATACAGAATTTGAATGCATTCAAAAGTATAAAAATCTAATTAATAAAAAAATAACACCCTGATAGAAATAAATGAAATATTCCTTAAAAGTTAAACAAAGTTTATTAATGGATTATCAACTTTTAAATGACCATTAATACAAGGACTTTTCAATTTCCTCTGCGCGGTTGATCGATACCTTTTTCCCCCGAAACCAGGAGACGATATAAGCATCATTGTACCCTTCGGATTTTACCTGCTGCAACGCCTTTTCAGCATCCGTTAACCTTGAAAACAATCCGGCATAGAATTTTTTATATCCGTTACCGGCAATAACTTCACCGGTAATCGGCATCATTCCGCCAAACGAACCCATATCAACAGCCTGACTGAATACTCCCAGTTGAATCCGGTACAACAATCCATCGGGTAATGCATAATCCATAGGAATGGGATTGTTTTTATGATAAGGTGAATAGGTTCTGATTTCGAATTCGTTGATTAGCGAATGGTCATTGCGGTTATCATTTTGCTCATTTTCTGTCCCTGATAATCGATCCCGTATTAAATCAGCAGTTAAACGGTCTGATTCCTCCTCCACTGAATCGGGTTCATTTCGCGATATGGTTAAATCGTTTTCCTCCATTTTTCTGGCCATTTTGAAGTGTTCATCGGCCATTGCCTGTATTTCATAAGCCTCATCGGTTAATTTTTTTGTTTGACCTGTCAACCTACTTTTTTGTAATTGGTCTTGTGATGCTGAAAGCAAATCGCGCGTTTCATCTGCCAGACGGAACAACGAATCAGCTTTTAATTGCAATTCAAGGGCTTTATCTATGATTTGATTATACTTTTTTCCTACATTGGATACTTCCTTTTTTACAGGTATATGTATTGTTTCTATTTCATTCTCTTTCTCATTATTTTCCGTTTTCAACTCAATTGGCTTTTCAGAAAAATCAAAATCAAACATTGAAATGCTTTGCAGATCATCGGGGGAAAGAGAATCCGCATTTTTTATATCTACAGAATCAATTGAAATGTCATACATTTTTAAATTCCCGGATTCACTGTGTCTGTTGGTCACTAAGTATGCTTTGCTATTTGATTTACCCGGGAGTAAAAAATCATCGAAAGGTGAATTCAATGGAAAGCCTATGTTTTCGGGCTTTTCCCATGAATCCAATACATCATTGTATCGGCTTTTGTAAATATCAAATCCTCCCATTCCATCATGGCCCGTTGAGCTAAAATACAAGAAATTATTATTGGAATCCCACCAGGCAAACTGTTCATTTTTACGCGTACTTATGCCGCCTCCTGTCAACTCAGGTACAATCCCTTTAAAATCCTCATGTTTTTTTAATTCATATATGTTTGTTTTCCTGGTATTAAACTGCTTTTCAGCTATAATAAATTTACGTTCATCTTTATTACCAGCGATCAATAACGGATATTCATCTGAAGGAATCAACCCATATTCAATAAAATCTTTCTGACTTGGCCAGTCTAATGTAAATCCGGTTTCAAGTTGGTTATATACACTCTCTAAATCATTCATTTTTAAATTTTTAACATCCCCAATATCCAATAATACATAACTTGATGTAAGTTCTTTAGCATTTGCAATATGTTGTTCGGTTTCTTTGATGTTATAGCTCATTCTCTTTAAAAAACTTAGCTGATTATCAAATTGTTTAAGGCTTCGCTCCGCTTCCTCCAAATGGTAAGTTACATGATTAATCCTTGCATAATAAAACAAAGCATCTTCAGGGCCAATGAAAGTGGAAGCAATAAACAAATGCTTTCTACACTGGTCATGATTTCTGTTCAGTTTAAGCAAACACCGGCCTGCATAATAATTATAATCAGGATCTTTGGGATATGTTTCTAACAGTTCGTTAAAGATGAATAACGCTTTATCATACATTCCGGCTTCAAAATATTCAGTAGCTTTTTTTGCCTTATTCTGGGCCATCCCTGTTTCGCATACAATTGCAAATATAATTGCTATCCAATATCTCTTCATATATTTTATCCCTTGTGCTAAGTCAACATCATTTTAAAACATTTCCCTGGTTACCCTTCATCTCCTGCAGCAATTTATATCAGGAATTATCCGAATTCACCGTGACAGTCTTTGACCGGAGAATACCTGTTCTTAGCGTGTCAATATCACATCGGGGCAGACAGATGAGTGGGTGAATCAAGCGACATTAAATGATGATACGTCACCAATTCTCATTAACCCCAAAATTAATAACCAAATATATTCGTTTTGTTTAAAAATTCTCACTTTAAAATTTTAACTTCGCAGCCTTAAATCAAAATGAAAATGAATCCAATTATGAAAAATTTAAATTTAATTTTCTTATTAACGGCATCGTTCTTAATAAGTTTTTCCTGCAAAAATCAAACCGTCAGTACGAGTACAAAATTAAACACAGATTTGGACAGTGTTAGTTTTGCATTAGGAACTTTCTGGGGAAACCAAATAAAATCGAGTGGTCTGGAGGAAATGAATTATGCAGTGCTTAACGGAGCCATAAAGGCTGTTTTGGAAGGAGACTCCATCGAAAAAATGAGTGCACAGGAAGCGTCAACGTATCTTCAGGAATACTTTGGAAGGATGCAGGAACAAAAAGCTGAGAAAAATCTTGAAAAGGGTCGTGAATTCTTAGAAGAGAACAAAAAAAGATCGGAAGTAAAAGTACTCGACAGTGGTTTGCAATATGAAGTGCTTGAAGAAGGAACCGGAGAAACACCTGATGTAGGAGATAAAGTGAAAGCCCATTATACCGGTACTTTAATCGATGGAACTGTATTTGACAGTTCGGTTGAAAGAGGCGAACCTTTTGAATTTACAGTTGGACAGGGTGTGATTCCCGCGTGGTCAGAAATTGCACAAATCATGAAGACAGGGGCTAAATACAAAATTTATGTACCAACCGAACTTGGTTATGGAACAAGGGTCAGACCAGGCGGTGCAATACAACCAAATGACGCCCTTATCTTTGAGATTGAACTTATTGAAATCGTTGAACAAGCTGAAAATTCGGAACAATAATCATCCGATGAGATAATATTTTTTTCCTCAGGATTCATGTAGTTTTATTTTTTTTATACATTGAATCCTGAGGTTTTATAATTTTAGCCGTATCATAATCATTCTTGTTAATAAAAATCTCTCTTTATGAACTACGAAATCACAGGTACCATCATAGAGATATTTGATGAACAACAGATATCGGATCGTTTTAAAAAACGTGAATTTGTAATTGAAACAGTTGACGGCAATTTTACAGATGTTGTTAAGTTTCAATTGGTTCAGGATAAGACAAACCTTATTGATGGTTTTAACAAAGGTGATAAGGTAAACATATCATTTAACATCCGGGGTAACAAATGGAAAGACAACTACTTTGTCAATCTACAGGCCTGGAAAATTGATCAAACCGAGGCTTCACAGACTTCATCTGCCCAGGGGCCGCCACCTCCGGATGAGGAAGATATGCCTCCACTGCCGGATGCTCCCGATGATGATCTTCCTTTCTGATTTCTGAATTGTTTTTCACCCACTTAACATGTTATGTTGCAAGGTTCCAAAGTATCTAAGTTGTTATTGCGCAAGTTAAAGAAGGATGACTATTTACCCTGGATCGAATTTTTTGAATCTCCGGAAGCATTGAAAATTTCAGATTTCAGAAAGTAGCACTAAGAAATGGCATGGTCAAAGAAAAAACCACCCTTTTTAAAGGATATCCGGCAGATATATCCAGATTGGGTATCTAAATTACTTCAATTCAAACAGTTACGGCTTTACTTCAAGTACAATTCGCAAGCCTGCATTTGTAAACGGAATATCGGGTTCATGGCCGTTGCGGTTGGCCGATCGCAGCGTTGCCGGTTTATTAAACCAACTTCCTCCCCGGTATATTTTTTTTGTACCTGTTTCCGCACCTTTTGGGTTCGTTGTATTCGATGGATTGTACGGCCCTCTCCAGTCTGAACACCATTCCCAAACATTCCCACTCATATCATACAAACCCCAGGGGTTTGGTTTTTTGAGACCAACAGGATGACTTCGCCCTTCAGCCCTTGAAAATGCCCAACAAAATTGATAAACCTTTTCATTATTCGGATCATTGCCCCAGTAATACCTGGTTTTCGTACCTGCACGACAGGCATACTCCCACTCTGCCTCCGTTGGCATTCGAAATGTTCCCAATCCCATTCCATTCAAATGTTGAATAAATTCGTTACAATCATTCCATGACACCCAATCCACCGGGTGAGATTTGAAACTATTTTTATCACTAAAAACGGATGGATTCCTTTTCATGACAATGAGCCATTGTTCCTGGGTGACCTCAAATTTACCCATGTAAAAACCCTTTGTAATGCTGATCTCCCTCCGAGGACTTTCATCATTCTGGCGACCATGCTCCTGCTCCGGGCTTCCCATAAAAAAAGTTCCCGCTGGAATGTAAACAAATTCCATTGGAACATTTCCCGGCAACAAAATTGTTTTTAAATCACCTGCCTTTTGTGCTGAAGTCCATTGACCTAAAGCTAAAAAAATCAATAGAATGTAAACGAATTTACTCATTATTTTGTACCTCCATTACCAAACGAAAACCTATTGCCGTATATCGCTCATCCGGAGCATGCTTGTGTCGGTTTGCCGATCGGTGTGATTCAAAAAAATCATACCAACTACCACCACGAAACACCTTCATTTTGCCTTCTGCCGGTCCATCAGGATTTACCTGAGCATGTTTTGTATATGGCCCAAACCAGTCACTGCACCATTCCCAAACATTTCCGCTCATATCATATAATCCCCAGCCATTGGGTAACTTTTGACCAACCGCATGGGTTCTTGCAAATGACCGGGAGTTTGCCCAGGCATATTCACTGCTTCCATTTATTTTCATTTTTTTACCCCAATAGTAAGGAGTATTTGTTCCTGCCCTGCATGCATATTCCCACTCTGCTTCAGTTGGCAGTCTGAATTTTCCGATACCACGCTTGTTCAGCTTTGAAATGAACAACTGACATTCATTCCAGGTGACCGATTCAACAGGATGTATCGATGATTCAGCAAAGCCATTAAAAACAGCAGGATTGTCTTCCATAATCAGCGTCCATTGCATCTGGGTGACTTCAAACTGCCCCATGTAAAACCCTTTTGAAATGGTTACCTCGTGAACGGGGCCTTCATCAGCACCGCGATTTGGTTCGGATTCCGGGCTTCCCATGAGATAGCTGCCCGGAGGTATATAACTGAAATGTACGGGAACCTGTGGATGTAACCATATGGTTGTATCCGGATATTTCATCGCAGTTGTATGGTGTTGGGATAATAAAGTTGATGATACAGAAACTGCAACGATGAATATGCAAATTTTATAACAAAACGTGAAGCCCCTCATTTTTTAAAAATATTTCATTCGTAAGTCTTTCATTGTAAAATTACAAACAAACACTTCCATTTGCCTCGTTAATTGATATTATATCGAATGGACAAACCAACAACATCGAGCCATAACCCGGTGTATGAAGCAATATTAAAGGCAGGTTTCCAGTCCATACTGATATTAAAAGGAATGGTTGGCACTGTATATTCCAGCCCAAGGATACCATCAACACCAACAACACCGTGCGCCTGGCCATCATCGAACCAGGGATGATGCATGTGTTCATTCCAAAACCCGAGGTGTGCTCCTGCCCCATAGTAAAAATTTAATTCCCAAATTCTGAATGCCGTTTGATGTCTTTCATACAAACCAAAAATGATTACACCTCTCCACCGGCTTGCCAAAATACCTTCAAGTGCATCCGACTCACTCAGAAAATGTTTAAAGGTCAAGCCATTAGAAAAACCCAATCGCAGACCCGCTGCAGTTTTATAATTGCGCTGTGCAGACAGCGAAACAAAAACAGCCAAAAAAACCACTAAAAATCCAATTTTTCTTTTCACAAAACCCGAATTAGTTACACATATTCAATAAAGTAATATACTTATTTCCTGCTATGATCTTTCAACTTGAAATACCGTGGTACTCTCATGGTTTTTTGAAATACCGTGGTACTCTCAAAGTTTTCATCATGCTTGTTTCACTTTTCACTTTTCAGTTTTTTCACAAATTTATACATTTGAATGGAAATTAGAGGCATAAAACTGGTTATACCTATCAAAACCCATTCTCGTGTCGCCAGTTCCTGAAAGGATAATACTTCATTTAATGTTGGAATAAAATAAGCTGCAAATAAGGCAGCAATGCAGAAAAGTAGTGCAAACCAAATGTATTTGTTTGTTGTTACCTGGTTTTTGAAAATATGTTCGCTGGATTCGCGCATGTTAAATACATGCCATAGCTGGGCAAAGGCAAGACTAAAAAACGCAATGTTGTTGCATTTTTCTTTGGAAAGGTCCCATGCAAACATGCCGAAAAAATATGCTCCCACAATAAACAGGGCCATCACCAGTCCGAAACCTCCAATCATATACCAGTTTTTTCGTGTAATGATTGGTTCTTCCGGATCCTTGGGAGGCTGCTCCATCACATGTGGATTACCTTTTCCAACCCCAAGTGCCAGTGCCGGAAAAACATCGGAAAGCAGGTTTAGAAACAGTAATTGCAAAGGTAATAGCGGTAAGTAAAAAACTGAAAAGCTAACGGCTGCAATTACCAGTATTTCTGCCAGATGATACGAAAGTTGATACATGATAAATTTGCGTATGTTTCCGAAGATGATTCTACCTTGCTCAATGGCATGCATGATGGAAGGGAACTCATCATTTTTCAGCACCATATCGGCAACTTCTTTTGCTACCTGGGTACCTCGCTTACCCATGGCTATTCCAATATCGGCTTTTTTGAGAGCCGGGGCATCATTAACTCCATCACCTGTCATTCCAACAATATCGCCCTGCTGCTGAAAATGATCAATGATGTTTAATTTTTGTCCGGGATCCACACGAGAAAAAATCCTCGATTTAACAATTTCATCGTGTTTACCCTCTTCATCTAATTCGGTACCGTGAATAACCCTGGCTTCCATGTTATCCACAATATGAACCTGATTGGCTATGTTGCGGGCAGTTCCGGGATGATCTCCGGTTACCATGATAACTTCGATACCTGCACTGTGGCATTTATCAATCGCTTCTTTAACATCCTGTTTTGGTGGGTCAAGAAAACCAATAAGACCAATGAATATCAGTTCATTCATGTATTTTTCGTTCACATCAACCGAGGCATCGGGTTTCTCATCCATGGTTTCATAACCATATGCCAATACGCGTAAACCATTTTCTGATAGTTCATCGTTGTATTTTAGCCACTTCTCACGTAAATCATTGCTCATATTTTTCGTTTCGCCATCGGCTTGAATTTTTGTGCTACGCTGCAGGATGGCCCCTGCTGCCCCTTTGGCTGCCACAAAATAGTTGTTTTCATCCTTGTGAATGGTACCCATCATCATATCTTCCGAATCAAACGGATCTTCTGCCACTTTTTCGTTAGATTGGAACTTTTTGTATTTATCTTCATCCACAGCTTTTGCATATTGCAGTAATGAAATTTCCAATGGATCACCGTCATTATGATCAACTTTTTCCATGCCGTCAGCCAATCGTGCGTTATTACACAAAACCGAAATTTTGAAAAACTGATCGAGCATCTCCTTATCATCCCTGTCTCCTTCCGGTGATACATCCACTTTGTCATCTTTCCAGTTTATACTGTACTCACTGGTAGTAGATTTAATATGATTAACAGTTAGTTTGTTTTCTGTTAATGTTCCTGTTTTATCAGTAAAAATGATGGTTGTTTCCCCGAGTGTTTCCACTGCAGCCAGTTTTTTTACCAGTACATCCTGTTTTGCCAGGCGCAACATTCCTTTAGCCAGGGCAATGCTGGCTACAATGGGTAATCCTTCCGGAATGGCGGCCACTGTCCATGCAATGGCAGTTTGTATGAGTTGGTAAATATCTTTTCCAGCAATCCATCCAAAAATAAAAAACGCAACAGCCAGACCAAGAATAATCCAAATAAGGCTTTGAGATAGTTTTTTCAATTTTTCATTCAGCGGTATGCTTTCTTCCCTGGTTGAACCAATCATTTCACTTATACCACCAATTTCAGTGTTCATTGCTGTTCCGGTTACCACAACCATAGCTGTACCGCCGGTTACCGAAGTACCTTTGAAAATCATATCGGTTTGATCCGCTACAGGAACATCTTTCTCTACTTTCTGTGGATTTTTTTCCACGGGAACAGATTCACCTGTTAATGGTGATTCATCCACCTGGAATTCGGATGCTTCAATAATCCGGCCGTCAGCCGGAACCATGTTTCCGGCCTCAAGTATCAAAATATCGCCAGGCACAATTTCCTCTGCATCAATTTCCTGAATTTCACCTTCGCGTTTTACGCTTGCCATAATTTTGTCCATCTGTTTGAGTGCATTCATGGATTTCTGTGCCTGAAATTCCATCCAGAAACCGATAACTGTGTTCAGGATAATTACCACAATGATAGCAATGCCTTCCGGGGTATCTCCAAAAGCGAAGGAAACAATGGTTGCTGCTACAAGCAGATAAATGACCGGATTGTTGATTTGAGACCACAATATCTCATACCATTTTTTTTGTTTCGTTTCTTTTAACTTGTTTAAACCGTATTTTTGCTTTCGCTCCTTAACCTCCTGATTACTAAGCCCTTTTTTTTCTGAAGACATTTTATCAAGCGTTTCATCAGGTGTTAAAGCGTGGACATTAGCTTCCTGCTTTTCCATTTTTGTTATTGTTTTAGCTTGGATTTCGACAAAGATCTTGCCTTTTAGCTTAAATAACTATTATTTTAATATAATATATATACATGTTTTGGCAGAGTAAAAGCCGGAACAGCTTATACCATATGTTAACGTTTCAGCAACTTCTTTAATTTACTCCATGGCCGGGTATTAATAACATCATCCTTTTCGAGCCATCCCCTCCTCGCCTGTGCGATTCCGTGACGCATATTTTTTAATTGGTCAATGGTATGGGCATCGGTTGAAACAGATAATTTTAAACCTATTTCCTTTGCCATTTTAACATTGGTATCAGAAAGATCAAGTCTTTCAGGACTGGCATTCAACTCAAGAAAGCAGCCTTTCTTCCGGGCCTCTTTCATTACTTTTTCAATGTCTATATCGTAAGGCTTTCTTGTATTTATTAATCTTCCGGTTGGGTGGGCAAAAATATTAAAATATTTGTTATCCATGGCTTTGAGAACCCGTTCTGTTTGTTCTTTTGAAGAAAGGTTTCGATTGTAATGAATTGAACAAACAACAAGATCAAGTTCTTTCAGAATGTCATCGGGTAAGTCGAGTTTACCATCCTTCAGAATATCAACTTCAATGGATTTTAAAATTCGGATCCCCTTTATATTTTCATTCAGTAGATCGATTTGTTCCATTTGTTTTTTCAGACGCTTTTTATCAAGCCCGTTGGCCATGGTAACACGTTTTGAGTGATCGGTAACGGCATAATATGAATAACCAAGATCCCTGGCTGCATTTACCATATCTTCAATATCATATTTGCCATCGGAATATTTTGAATGCGTTTGTAAATCCCCTTTTATATCTTTCAGCTTAACCAAATCCGGTAGCTTGTTTTTTCTGGATGTATCAATCTCACCTCTGTCCTCTCTTAGCTCCGGCTCAATGTATTTCAATTCCAGTTTCTTAAATACTTCCTTTTCAGTTTTACCTGCTATTTTCTTTTTCCCTCTATATATACCATATTCATTGATTTTCCAATCCTTTTTAACAGCAATTTTTCTTAATTTTATATTGAACGGTTTTGAACCAGTAAAATAAAGCATTGCCGCTCCAAAGCTACCGGAGGAAACAACGCGGAGATCAACCTGAAGTCCTGAATGCAATACTACAGAGGATTTTGTTTCTCCTTTTGCAAGAATTTCCTTAACTTCTTCAAAACGGGTAAAATGATTCATCAGTTTACTGGCTTTTGAACTGGTTGCCAGGATATCAACATCTCCAACTGTTTCTTTCCTTCTTCGGTAACTACCTGCAATTTCAAGTTTTTTTGTAAGTTTTGAATTTTTTAAATAATCATAAAATCCAGATATTAAATCCTCGGCATCAACCCAAAGCAGTCGTTGAGGGACGGAATCATCTTTTTCTTCAGTTTCTTTTAGAAGTTTCTCCTGGATTTTGGGCCCAAATCCTTTGATTTTTTGGATTTCACCCTCTTTTGCAGCTTTCTTCAATGACCCGGCATCTCTAATATCCAGCTCTTTATACAATGTTTTCAACCGCTCCGGGCCCAGTTGTTCGATTTGATTAAATTCTTCGATTTTGACAGGAACTTTCTTTTTCAATTCTTTTAGACGGCTTAACTTTCCGGTTTTAACGATTTCCCTGATTTTTTCTGCTGTACTTTTTCCAATATCAGGGATACTTGTTAGGTTTTTATTCTCTTTTACCATGTCATGCACATTTCTTGAGAGGCCTTCAACGGATCTGGCCGCGTTCCTGTATGAACGAATACGAAACTCATCTTCATCATTCAGTTCCATATAATCGGCCAGTTGATTTAAAATATCTGCTATCTCTTTGTTGTGCACAGTCATGTTCGATTAATATTTATTCCAGATCCGGACTCAGCCACTGAAAAATTCTTTCCACGTCCTTTTTTCTGCACAATTCCGAACCCGGCGTCATTGTGGCAGCGGTACCTGCTGCTACACCGTATCTCGCGGCGCCCATCAACTGAAATCCATTTGTCAACCCATACAAAATCCCGGCAACCATTGAATCTCCTGCTCCTACCGAACTGACAACCGATACATGAGGTGGGATAATGTAGTCAGTTGATTCCTGGGTGGCCAGTATAACCCCTCTTGCTCCCATTGATATTATCATAGCTTCACATTTACCTTTTTGCAAAAAACGGTTCACATGTTTTTCCAACTCCATTTCCGACATATCCGGCTGATCCATAACTATGGCCAGTTCTCTGAAATTCGGTTTTGCCATATAGATGCCAGCTTCAAGCGCAAGTCGGAGCGGTTCACCGGATGTATCAACAATGACTTTTATCTCCCGTTTCTTACAAACCTCTGCTACTTGTGCATAAAAATTATCCGGAACGCCCGGTGGCACACTTCCGCTGGCAACCAGATAATCAGGAACCGGTTCCAGTGTGCGGATTTTATCAAGGGCCATTTGCCATTTATTTTCAGAAACATCTTTTCCCGGCATTCCGAACCTGTATTGCTGGCCTGAATTTTCTTCCATTACCAGTAAATTCTCCCTCGTTTCAATGCCCGTATCGATTTGAATCTGGTTAACACCTTCATCATCAAGCAGTTTATGGATAACTTTACCTGCATGCCCTCCGGCAAGATAAACGGCCGTGGAATTTACTTCCATTTTTTTTAGTGCCCTGGAAACATTGATACCCCCACCACCTGGTTCAAATGTAGGTGATGAACAACGAATTTTAATGGAAGGTAATATTAAGTCGGTTTTCGTACTTTTGTCAAGTGCCGGATTTACAGTTAATGTTGCAATATTCATGTGTTGGTTTTATTCTTTAATGATTTCAAATAATCTGTATATACTTTTTTTATAAGTAGAAAATGAAGCATCTCACTCATAAAATCCTTGATCTGTTGCGATGTTTGACAGGTTACCAATCCATCATCCGAAACAACGGGCTGATTCTCAAGTTTTAAACCTGAATTAACACGGAGGGGCAGGTACTTTTCAGGTATGGTGATGTGTTTACCTTCGGTAAAGCCTGTTTCATACAAAATACGGGCCCCGTCACTCAATGCTCCCATAACTTTTCCTTCATTCAGGTAATTACGGATAAAACAAATGCAGTCATCATTACTCACGAGCTTATATGCTGAAAATGCCCCGCCAGGCACAACAAGTAAATCATAGTCGGTGGCAACAGCCTCTTCAATAGGTACATCAGGCTTAAGCATAATGCCGTGAATAACTCCGGGCAAAAACTCAGACAGAAAAATCCTTTCCGATTTTAAAGTCGTTTCGGGCGATATTACGTGCACTTTAAAGCCAGCCCTGGCCAGTTCATTCTTTAATAATAAGTATTCATCATCCTTAAATCCATTGGCCATCAACACTCCCGCATTCAGGCCACGTGCTATTTTTTTCATCTTTCATTCAATTTAATGGTTTTTTTTGTTTAAAATTTGTGACCAAACCTGAAATTTGGCACTCATTTCAATCATGGTAGTGCGTGTCTCTGTAATTATCTCAGTCAACTTGCGCGACAATTGACGGATAGCTTGC
>CAZAMT010000039.1:0-20771 GCA_964486145.1 uncultured Bacteroidales bacterium | reverse complement strand
AATATTGATTTATATGTTTTAACATCAGGTATTGTAAGTGTTTGTATATCAAATAAAAAAAACACATATATCGTCCCTGCTAAATTTCCTGTATGTTTTTTGTTTTTCAGGATTAGTATTTCTAAATTTGTTAAAGGGATGTAGACAGTCGATTGTAAATAATCTATGAACCGAGGACAACTTGCCCCAATTTATCGGAAAAGGACTGCCTGCCCGATATTTTTTCGGGGAGTTCAACGAAGTTAATTAATAAGGCTAAATTTCGTTTTTTGGATAAGAAGACAATAGATAAAGATGTTTTAATCGTTGAAGATGATGAAGTAAGCATCATTTACCTCACCGAAATCCTAAGTAATGAAGGAAAAACATATGAAATTGCTGAGACCGGTGAAGACGCAATTCAGATAATTAAAAAGAATCATACAAATTTTAAACTTGTTTTAATGGATATCGGATTGCCTGGCATGAACGGGTATGATACAACGATAAAAATTAAAAGTTTGCAGCCGGATATAAAAATAGTTGCTCAAACTGCCTATGCTTTTAGCGGGGATCGGGAAAAATGCATGGAAGCAGGTTGTGATGATTATTTTACAAAGCCCCTGCTTAAGAGCAATGTAATATCGATTATTAAAAAATATTTGTAACTTTTGAGGCTGCTGTTCCTTACTTGCCAACATTCATCAGATTGTTACGTAACAAAGTCGTAGGATTAAAACGGATCATTACCCTATGACTTTCAAAAGCAAAACACATGCATATTTACCATTTGCTGTAACTACGGTCGCCTTTATCGTCTTATTTCACATTTTGCTAATAAGCATTTATAAAGGAGTTGCTTTGCCTGAAAATCAATTGCTATTTGGGTTATGTTCCTTATTGTTCACGGGATACGCTCTCTTGATTTCTGTTTTATTCTGGAAAAAGCATAAAAGTTCCCTGGGCACTTCTGTTTTCAGTAAAAAAATTGTTGATAACTCTCCCGTAGGCATTGCTGTGTTTGATCAAAATCATCAAAAAGTCTTATCCAACAACATGATGAATGAAATTTTTGAAATGGATTTTAAATATCTCAGTCCTGACAATGCTGGTTATATTGAATCCTGGAAAAAACCCGGCATTGAAAATTTCATCATTGAAATATTCCGGGGGGAAAACAAAACCTCTACATTGAACACCAAACGAATCAATGAAAACAATGAAATTCAATGGATAAGCATTACCGGATTACCGTACATGGAAGATGAAAAGAAGTATGTTTTATTGTTATTCACGGATATCACTCCGCAGGTACAGTATGAAAATGAGCTGAAAGAATTAAACATGCAAATGAGCACTCAAAACATGATTTCATTGGCTCAAAATGAGGAAATACGGCGAATTAATAAATTGTTGCAGGAAAAAGAAGCAGGGATTCGACGAAAGTCCGATGAATTGGAATTGTTGACACATAACATTAACGTTCAGATTTGGTATTTGCAGGGCCCAGGCTTGTATGGAGCAGTAAATAAGGCTCATGCTGATTTTCTAGGCAAACCCCTGGCGGACGTAATGCACCGCGAAGTTACTACTGTGGTGCCGGAGTCGGAGATTGAGTTGTACACAAAATTGTATCAACAGGTTTTTTCTGAAAAGAAGGGCATTCATGTAAAAAAATGGTTACAGAAATGGAACGGTGAGAAAAGATTCATTGAGATGAACCTGAACCCACACATAAACAAAAAAACAGGTAACATTGATTTTGTTGTTTGCTCGGGAATTGATGTTACTAATCAGTGGAAAGCCGAAAAAAAACTAACCCGAAATCTTGAACAACAAAGGCATTTATCCTCCATATCATATGCCTTTAATTCCCTGCATGATACTGGTTATATCATACAAAAAGCACTTGAAGAAATTGGAGAACGGACAGGTCTGAGCCGAATTGGTATTTATGAAAAAATGGAATATTCCAATTCATTTGATTATACATTTGAATGGTGCCTGGATGAAAAACGAAGTCTGAAAAACCAACATGTTGCTGTTCCTTCCGGAATACATGCACAGGTTTTCTCGATCTTACAGCAAAACAATGAATTATTTATCGATAATGAAGGTGCGGTGCCGGATAAATTGAAATTCTTTTTCAATGAAAGAAAGATAAAATCGCTGCTTGTGTTGCCAATTTTCAAAATGCATCGGATGACCGGGTTCATTTGCTTTGAGGAATCCAGGAATGAAAGAGTATGGGAACAATCTGAACGTGAACTTCTTAAAATTGTATCAAACCTGATTAGTAATTCATTTTCAAAGAAGAAAATGCTTGATGAACTTACAACGAGTGAGAAAAAGTTCAGAAGCCTTTATGAGCATATGGATGAGGCCTTCTTTATATTAAAAGATGAACGAATCACCGATTGCAATATTGCAACTGTACAGCTTTTTAATTTTGAGGGTAAAAATGCGTTGGTAAATCAGCCGGTAACCTTTATTTCACCTGAATTTCAACCGGACAATGTGCCATCAGCAAAAAGGGCAGCTCATTATTACAAAATAGCAACCGGGCAGGGATCATGCCGTTTTGAATGGGTTTTTACGAAGAGAAATGGTGCAACATTTCATGCAGAGGTTACTTTAACTTCAATAAACATGGCTGGTGAACGGGTTTTCTTTGCCATATGTCATGATATTGAAGAGTTGAAGAAATATCAGCAGGAATTAAAAAAAGCCAAAATTAGTGCAGAAAAGGCCAACAACCTGAAAAGCTTATTCCTGGCCAATGTAAGTCACGAAATCCGGACCCCAATGAATGCCATCCTGGGATACGCAAGAATACTCTCCAACCGTGGGTTGGAAGGCCCATTACATGAGTATGTAAGAATAATTCATAATAGCGGGCAGAATTTACTGGCTTTACTTAACGATATTCTGGATTTATCGAAGATAGAAGCAGGCAAACTGGAAATAGAAAACAAACCCCTGCTTCTTCCGTCAATGTTGGATGAAATAAAAAATATTTTCAGGTTAAAAGCATCTCAAAAAAGTATTGATTTTGAGACAGTAATTGATCCACAATTACCTCAATCATTGGTTTTGGATCAAACCAGGCTTCGTCAGATTTTATTCAACCTGGTTGGGAATGCTGTCAAATTTACTGAGGACGGTTTTGTTAAGCTTTCTGTGGTTTGCACCGGAATAAAACCTTTAAAAAATCTGGTTAGCCTGAGGATCATTGTGGAAGATAGCGGAATCGGGATAAGAGAGGATCAACTGGGCGAAATATTTAATACATTTCAGCAACAGGCCGGGCAAAACAGCAAATATGGAGGAACAGGTCTTGGATTGGCCATTACCCGAAAGCTGGTTGAAATGATGGGTGGAAAAATTTTCGTTTCGAGTGAGGTGAGGGTTGGATCGCGCTTTGTTGTTGAGTTCACGGGTGTAAAGGTAAATCATCTAATAACAGAAATCGAAGAAAATATTCCGGCGACGGATAACATTTTTTTTAATAATGAAAAGGTTTTGGTTGCTGAAGATAATCCGGTAAATGCAGACTTGTTAAAAACCATGCTTGAAGACAGAGGGTTAATAGTTGAATTGGCCAGACATGGAAAAGATGCAATAAGCAGGTTAAAAACATTGAGGCCAAAAGCCATTATGATGGACATGAAAATGCCGGTGATGGGTGGTTTTGAGGCCATTAAAATGATCAAATCAACCAATGAAATAAAAGATATTCCTGTTATTGCAATGAGCGCCCAGGCTATGAAAGAGGATAAGGAAAGAATTATGAAGTCCGGATGTGAAGATTTTATTTCCAAACCCATCAATGAAGATGAGCTTTTACACAAACTAACCCGATTTATAAATTCATCGCCGCAATTCAATGCCAAAAGCAATAAGGATACTCTCACAAATAACGAAAAATTAATTAGAAATCTTGATAGAATCGCACTCGGACAGGATATTGTGAATGCTCTGTACAATCGGTGGAAAAGCAACAATGATTCAATGCAACTTGAAGGATGGAAAACATTTGGCGAAACATTAAAGAAAATTGGAATTGATCATGGGATTTCATCTTTTATTCATTTGGGTGATGAGTTTTTAGAAAGCGTTGAACATTATGACATTAATAAATTAAAATCAGCCATCAACACATATCCAAAACTGCCGGGGGCCATACCTTAAAGAATGAATTAAACTAAATTAACATTGTAAACCAAACCTGCGCGATATTTTTTACGTAGGCGAATTTATTCCAACCATAAAGCGTTCTTAAATAATGTTAATTTCTGAGCAAAAATGCAGAATCAAAAACCGTTGATTTTAATCGTAGATGATGTGCCTGAAAACATTCAGGTATTATTACAAATCCTTGAAAATGAAAAATATAGATTTGCCATTGCTACAAATGCCGCGGATACCTTTAAATCCATTGATGCTGAAAAACCCGATTTAATTCTTCTTGATATCATACTGCCTGATATAAGTGGTTACGAAATATGCAAACAGTTAAAAGATGATCCGGCAACCGAAGATATTCCCATCATATTTCTTACCGTACTTGACGAAATGGAAAATGTATTAAAAGGGTTTAGCCTCGGGGCAGTGGATTATGTAACGAAGCCTTTCAACGAACATGAAGTTTTGGCACGTGTAAATACACAACTCAGGTTGCAACAAGCAAACCATAAATTAAAGGAATTAAACAAAACAAAAGATAAATTATTCTCTGTCATTGCCCACGAAATTCGAAATCCGTTTTCGAACATTATCAATTTTTCAGAAATTATGCTTGAAAATATCGATAATTCCGACAAAGAAAACCTCAAAAAGATACTCACGGGTATTCGGGAGGATTCTTTAAAATCATTCGAGATGCTTGAGAATCTGCTCATGTGGTCCCGTTCACAGTTAAAAAGCAACATCCAGATAAATATGCAACCAATTCTTTTAAAAGAAGTTGTAGATGGCGTGCTTGCATTTAACAAGGATATAATTGCAAAAAAAAATCTAACCATTAAAAACAGTGTGGCCAGGGATACCATGATTTTCGCAGATATGAACCTCACCGGTACCATTGTCAGGAATTTAATATCAAATGCAATTAAATTCACCTCTGACGGTGAAATCGATCTTTATGACAAAAATACCAATGACTACGTTGATTTTTTTGTTCAGGATACGGGCACTGGAATCCCGACTGAAAACCTGGATAAGATTTTTGATCTGAATTATTTCACAACCAAAGGTACTTCAAATGAAAGCGGCACCGGTTTGGGATTGATCATAACCAAAGAATTTATTGAGCAAAACAATGGAACCATTACCGTGGAAAGTAAACCCGGAAAAGGAAGTATTTTTAAAGTTAAATTCCTGAAAGTAAATTAATTCTTAGGCTGAGCTGTTAAACAGCCCGCTAATGTTCGCTTATTCGAGATAATCCAGGTTAGTTGTAGCATATCCAATACCCCATCTGGAATTATCGGAAATTAAATCATCACCTCCAAACCACAGATGGAGTAAGTTTCCACGAACAACAGCAGTAGGTGCTCGTATTTCACGTTTACCCCACGAAAACATATTCCGTGTAAAAATGGCTTCCTGATCCTGAATCCAATCAACCACACCATCGGCGGATGAGGCATGGTGCAAAGCCACCCGGGCCAGGCTGATATTTTCATTCTCGTTATAGTAGAAAACATCATAAAACAAGTGAACGTTTCCA
This sequence comes from uncultured Bacteroidales bacterium, assembly GCA_964486145.1. Taxonomy (GTDB): domain Bacteria; phylum Bacteroidota; class Bacteroidia; order Bacteroidales; family JAAAOM01; genus CAZAMT01. The sequence continues at coordinate 15,061 of CAZAMT010000039.1, read as the reverse complement.
TTATAATAAATTGCTGCAGGGGAGCCATATCCGGTGAAACCATCTGCATACGAATAGGGCAATTCAACCGTGAGTATTTGCTGTTGTGGCCCAAACTGATACCCGTCAGACGAAATGGATAATCCAATGGATGAGGTGTTGGCAGGAATACTATCACTTCCACTGGCACTTTCGGTTGCAAAATACAGGAAAAGCTTGTTATTGACAACCACAGCCCCGGGTTCTGCAACCCGGATTCCATTCCATTCTGCTATTTCACCGGAGGGCGCAAGAACGGGGTTATTTTGATCTTTCATCCAGTCGATTCCATTTTCCGAAGTGGCATGCCCTATGGACACTGAACCAACGATGTTTTGAGGTACGGCGGTGTAGTACATATGGTATAACCCGTTAAATCGCACAACCGTGGGGGATTCAATTCCATTAAAATCGATGGAAGTGGGATCACGATCACTTGCAAGAAGTGAGTTTTTATGAATGTCCCAATTGCTTCCATTGCTTGATTCTGCCCTGAATGGAACAACCTCTTCTCCAAAATCACCAACATTCGCAGACAGGAACATGATAAATTTTTCGTTTTCAAAAATAACAGATGGGAAATTCCACTGAGCATTATTGATGGTATCTCCCAATGAAATAACCGGATCCTGGGAAGATATATTCCAGCTTTCGGATACAGGTATGTTCAATTCTGAATAGTTTGTCGAACCATTACCGTTTTCATTACTTTCATCGCTATTGCATGAAAAAAGCAGGATGGATAGAATATTCACCAGTCGGATAATGTTTTTATACTTTTGCATACATTCAGTCTTAATAAATTGATATTTTATTACTTACATTTTCATCTCCTTGCATAAACATTATTAAGCCAGGTTATTTGTGTCATTTGGAGTTAATAATATTTATTATCTCATACCATTGAAACAATTATTGCTTGTACATGTTTGAGTACAATGAGATAAAATCAAACCCAAATTGAGTGGTTACGCTCAATCGACGAAGAGAATGTAAGCATTTTACGCCACTCATTCGGTGAAATGTAGAATTTAATCTACAATAAATATGTGGAAGAAACTCTACGCATGAACGAACATAAATTGACGTAATGACCATAAGCCGTCCTCTTCATGTTTACTACAGAAAGGATTTATTTTTTATAAACCGGTTTATTACTGATGTACTGGTTTTTTAAAAAGGTAACAATTTGATGTAATACATTTGTGATTGGGTTAATGGCACGGTATTAGAAATGGACTCCTTTTACTATAAAAACTACGAAATTAGGTGATCATAAAGCATAAACTGCATAACGAAATTCGAAATTACCGCACTCAATGAAAGTTCAGGATCAAAGCATGGTACAGTTGAAGAATGCACTTGAATGGTTGGATCTACTAAAAGGGAATGATCATTCATCAAAAGTTAACCAGATTAAGAATGTCTTAAAACAACTTGAAACTGAGAATACCGAACTGAAAAACAAGGTCAGGGAACTTCAACAAAATAAGAAAGATCTTGAGGAAACAAAAGGCAGGTATGAAGATCTATATCAAAAGACACCCATTGGCTTTGTTACCTTTGATGATGATTTCAATATACTGGATATCAACCAGGCCGCGTTGTCCCTGTTGAAAGCTTCAAGGAAGCAGATTGGGTCAAAAAAACTGCTTGATTTTGTACCAATTGAATTCAGGCAAAAATTCAAGGATCAAATTTTTGCATTAAAAACTTTAAATGATGTATATAAATCCGAATTGCGAATTATTGATTCGGAGGAAAACAACATAGATGTATTTATTGATATATCCATGACACCTTCCGATGAAGAAGGAAAAACGTACAGGGCGGCCATACAGAATGTTACTGATCGTATAAATACAGAATCTTCGCTTAAGTTAACTACCAGCAAATACAACCGAATAGCTGAAAACCAAAGTTTACTCCTTCTGGAAGTAGATGAATCAGGAACCTTGTGTTATGCAAATTCTTCATTTTTAAATCTTTTTAATATCAATTCAGAGGAATTCGGGAATCTTTCTGTATCGGACTTCATCTTTTCAAAGGATCAAAAAATTTTTTTTGGGAAACTGGATAACTTGTTTCACAAAGGGGAGGGAATTAATTTTATTTTCAGGTTTGGACAAAATGAAAAGGAAATACGATACATTGAATGTTCGGCTGATGAAGCATTTGAAATAAATAAGGTAAATACAGCTTTGATCGTTGCATACGATGTTACCGATCGTTTAAATATTGAAAAAGAATTACGGTGGAATGAACAAATTTACAAAACTCTTACCCATAATCTGCCGGGAATGGATGTTTACGTTTATAATAAAGATATGGAATACATCCTGGTGGCAGGTAATGAACATGAAAAACATGGTCTGAACCTGTCAGAATATATTGGTTTATCCGTGAATGAGGCGTACAACAGGAAGACACGGAAGCTTTTTCTGCCATTGTATGAATCAGCCATTGAGGGGAAATTTAAATCCAGGGAAATTCGAATTGACAGAGATAATTATTTTGTTGATGCCATTCCACTAAAGAACACTGACGGAGAAGTCTATGCCGGTATGATTCTATTGCAGAATATTACCGAAGAGAAACTGGTGGAAGAGGATTTAAGAAAAGCTAAAGAGGAGGCCGAAAGTGCCAATCGTGCAAAATCAGAGTTTTTAGCAAACATTAGCCATGAGATACGAACACCGCTAAATGCCATTATTGGCTTCTCCGAACAGTTGGATAAGACCGAATTATCTGAAAATCAACAAAAATTCAATGACCTGATTCTCAGTTCTTCCAATCATTTACTATCCATTGTAAATGAAATACTGATTCTCTTTAAAATTGAGGTTGGTAAAGTGGTTATTGAGAAAGCTCCATTTGATGTTCGCAAAGTATTTGAAGAAGTTCACGAATTATTTAAGATTCGGGCCGATAAGAAAAATGTTGAGTTTATCCATTATGTCGAGGAAAGGGTACCCAAAGTGCTGATTGGTGATGCCCTGCGTCTAAAACAGATCCTGATTAACCTTGTGAGCAATGCAATAAAATTTACAAATTTTGGATCAGTTTCACTTATTGGAAGCGTGAAGGAAGACCTTGAAGACAAAATCCGGTTGTCTTTAAAAGTCAAAGATACGGGAATTGGAATCGCGGAAAATGAACTTCCCAATATATTCAAGGAATTTAGTCAGGAAGATGCTTCATTGACCCGGAAATTCGGTGGTTCTGGTTTGGGTCTGAGCATTTGTAAAAAACTTGTGGATTTGTATGGAGGTGAAATTTCTGTAAACAGCATCAAAAATATCGGTACTGAATTTGAAATTGAACTTGTTCTTGCAAAAGGTAACGATAACGATATTAACAATAGCCATGAAATGGATTATGTTGATATAAAACTTATTGAAGGCACAAAGGTTTTGCTGGTTGATGACGATGAGACAAACCGTTTTCTGGGTGAAACTATATTGAAAAGCTGGAACGTGGTATTTGATTTGGCAGAAGATGGAGAAGTAGCAATAAAAAAATTGAACAAAAATACGTATGACCTGATCCTTCTTGACATACACATGCCCAAGGTCAGTGGTATAGATGTGACAAAATACTTACGATCACAACGCAATAACCCCAATCACGATATAAAAATTATAGCTGTTACTGCAAATGTTATCAAATCGGATGTGGAAAAATACCTTTCATCAGGAATGCAGGATTATGTATTAAAACCTTTCAGGGAACAGGAACTATTTAATAAAATTTGTAATATTCTCGGAATTTCGGCGAATGAACAGGTGAATGCTGAAGAAAAAAATAACAATCAACCGGATTTACATTTTGACGCTCACGGAAAAAAATATGATCTGAACGACCTTTTAAAGGTATCAAAAGGTGATGCCGGATTTTTCAATAAGATGATTTATTCGTTTATGCAAAATGTTTCAACCGGGATGGATAAAATGTTAATGTACCGGGATTCGAACGAATGGAAGCGATTGGGAGAGACAGCTCATAAAATGATTTCATCATTTAGGTTTTTTGGAATCAATCATATAGTTGATAAATTGAAAAAAATTGAAGATAAAACCTTGAAATCGAAGGGAGATATAAATGTGAGTGAAATGATAGATCACCTTCAAACTGAAGTTAGTGATTTAATTCATAATCTGGAGGAGGAAATTATTGAAAATTAAATTGTATATTCATGGTTGTATACATTTTTATTTATCTTTTTTCGTTTTAAACTGTTTATAGTTTAACTTGGGGTATTTATTAAAATGTAATTGAATCGGTATAACGGTTCATGTAAAAAAAGAATATTTGAATCACAATTTATTGATTACCGGCACGTATTTATCGCGAGAAAAAAAGTTTAACTGGAAAAACAATATATTATACACGGCTATTTTTTATGAAAAGAATATTAGTAATTGATGATGATACTTTTATCTGTGATATCCTTGAGAAGTTACTAAATGATAATGGGTTCGAAACAGATGTTGCTTTCTCAGCGGCTACGGCAAGACAAAAATTGAAGAATAAAGAATTTGATGTAGTTCTTTGTGATTATCGACTTCCCGATAGTGACGGCCTTGAAATGCTAAAGTCCATAAAAAGCAGTAACCCCGTATCCAATGTTATCATCATTACAGCGTATGCCGATGTTCGTCTTGCCGTTAAACTAATGAAAGCCGGAGCAAAAGATTATATCACAAAACCACTTCATCAGGACGAAATTCTGCATTTAATTAAAAAATTAACAAAACAAAAAAAGTCATCGGGTTCTGCAACATCTGACTATGATGAGAAATTCATTATTGGGGATAGCGCTAAATTCAGGGAAGTAATTAAAATGGCTGATTTGGTCGCGGATACCAATATGTCTGTACTTATTACCGGAGAAACGGGATCAGGTAAGGAATATGTTGCCCGATCCATACATTTGAAAAGCAAAAGAAAAAAACAACCCTTCCTTGCTGTTGATTGCGGTGCTATACCAAAAGATTTGGCCAATTCAGAACTGTTTGGTCATATCAAAGGATCCTTTACAGGTGCAGTAAATGATAAAAAAGGTGTGTTTGAAGCAGCAAACGGGGGTACACTTTTTCTTGACGAAATAGGAAACCTCACACACAACATTCAGGTACGGTTGCTGCGGGTATTGCAGGAGAGAGTGATTACCAGGGTTGGTGACACAAAAAATATTGACATTGATGTACGTATCATTGCTGCATCAAACGAAGATATGTTTGAATCCGTAAAGGAAGGATATTTTCGGGAAGACCTGTATCACCGTTTAAATGAATTTAAAATCAACATTCCTCCCCTGCGCGAAAGAAAAGAAGATATCCTCATTTTTGCAAACCACTTTATGTTGAGTGCCAATGAAGAACTGGATAAAAATGTAAATAAATTTGATGCCTCTGTTATTGAAGTTATGCAAAATTACCCCTGGTTTGGTAATTTGAGGGAATTGAGAAACGTCATCAAACGAAGTGTGCTACTTGCTGAAAATGATACAATTACAATTGAACAATTGCCGGAAGAAATTAAAAATATCCGTACTTCCAATTTGTCTGAAGTAAATTTGAATCTTGCAGATGGCGGTTTGAAAGAGGCTTCACATGAGGCAGAAAAGAAACTTATTTTAGATACACTGAGTGAGGTTAGTTATAATAAAACGAAGGCTGCCAAAAAACTGAATATTGACAGAAAGACATTGTACAACAAGATCAAACAATACAACATTGATTTAAAAGCCATTTCCTCCAACTAAACCCGGTTATCTTTCTGCAGCAGATACACGGCCTGTAACTTATTTGGCAGGAAGTATTTTATCCTTGGATAATGCCTCGCTCAGAGGTTTCATCGGGTTGACTGGTTTGGTTTCACGTGGATTTGCCAAACCAACCATAGCCGGGAATGATCAATGCATTGAAGGACTAATCGTTCAATCCCTCAACCACAATGACCATTTCACCCTTCAATGTTCTGTCTTTCAATGCTTCCAGCACCTGAAGGAAATTTCCCCGGATGGTTTCTTCGTGTATTTTGCTTATTTCTCTTGAGATACTCACCTTCCGGTGATGGCCAAAAATTTCAGAGAATTGCTCCAGGGTTTTTTTAATTCGAAAGGGAGATTCATAAAACACCATGGTTCGCTGCTCGTTTTTTAAAACATCCAAACGTGAATTTCTGCCTTTCTTTTGCGGAAGAAATCCCTCAAAAACAAACCTGTCGCACGGGATGCCGGAATTGACCAGGGCGGGGACAAAAGCAGTTGCTCCGGGCAGGGTTTCCACCTCTATTTTTTCTTTAACACATTCCCTGACAATGAGAAACCCCGGATCCGAAATTCCAGGAGTCCCGGCATCTGTGATGAGGGCCAGGCTTTTGTCGGTTTTGAGATCTCCGACGATGCTTTCCAGAATTTTATGTTCGTTGAATTTGTGGTAGGAGCGTAACTGATTTTTAATTTCAAAATGCTTAAGCAAAATGCCTGACTTTCTGGTATCTTCGGTCAGTATGTAATCAACAGCCTTTAAAATGTCCACCGCGCGCAGGGTGATGTCCTTTAAATTACCTACAGGCGTTGGTACCAGGTACAACTTACTCATCGTGGGTTGATATGAATTTTCTGCGTGTAAGATCCAATATTCGTTTTACCATGGCATCCTCCATATTCCAGTTAAAATTTTCATTCAGGTACATGTACGCTTCATTGAAGTTAGATGCATGGTTGAGTGTGTCTATGGTTTGATTGTACAGATCGGAGTTGCCTTTAAACAGCGATTTTATAAGCTGAAACTTTTCGTTTAATCCAATGGCTGTATGAATGTTTTTTATTGGTTTCGACTGGTATTTTGAAGCGATATCACTGGTTTTCTTACTTTTTCCCATGTGATCGTTGAGCGAATCGGATATAGATTTATATTTATCTCCCAGTGTCATGGCCATTTCTTCCTCTGTAATTGGAGGTTGTTGTTGTGTTTTTGGTCGTACTTCAAAATCTTCTTTTTCAACAGGTCTTTCTGCAATGGCAGGAGGTTCTTCTGTTGTTTCATTCTCAGGTTTCAGCTTTTCAGGAGCATCTGATGTCCCTGATACCACACTTTCGTCACTAACCTGGCGCCCCGGGGGTGTTTCCTGTGCATCCGATGTTTCCACTTTTTGCAAGTTGCGAAATTTGTCGTACATCTGGCGCATCTTGTCCATGGCAAGATCAACCTCGATGGCAGAAATTTTATCTTTATCTTTTACATATAGCAATAATTCCTTTAAATCTTCTGTGTCGTTTAATAAAATATCGATTGTATTTTGATAACCCATGTAAATGATGGTTAGAGATTAATTACTGAAATTCTTTACTTTTGCAAATGTAACGATAAATATATAGAATTTGTTTTTCTATGTTTCTTGAAAATTCGGTTGATACAAATCATCATAAAGGTTGGATCGAGGTAATAACAGGCTCCATGTTTTCCGGTAAAACAGAAGAACTACTGCGAAGGTTAAGGCGTGCAAAACTGGCAAATCAGAAAGTGGAAATTTTCAAACCAAAAGTTGACAATCGATATGCCGAAGCCGAGGTGGTGTCACATGATGCCAATTTCATCATTTCCACGGTTACAGATTCATCTTCCAGTATATTACTGCTTTCCGATGAGGTGGAAGTGGTGGGAATAGATGAAGCCCAGTTTTTTGATTTAAATCTTATCGATGTTTGCAACGAACTGGCTAACAAAGGAACCCGGGTGATCGTTGCCGGCCTGGATATGGATTTTAAAGGAAAACCGTTTGGACCTGTTCCTCAGTTGATGGCAACAGCAGAGTATGTAACCAAGGTCCATGCCATTTGCATGCACTGCGGTAATCTGGCTCAGTATTCGCACCGGAAAACAAACCAGGAGACACTGGTAATGCTTGGCGAAAAGGATGACTATGAACCATTATGCCGAAATTGTTATAACAAAGTTATAGAAAAAATGAATGAAGCTTGATCTCACGCACATAGCATTGGTTTTGGAAGGTGATTGCATTTTAGCAAATGAAGTTGAAATTGAACATATTGCCATTGACAGCCGAACGGTGATTCCTGCTGATGAACTGCTATTCTTTTGTATCAGGGGAAAACAGCACGATGCCCATCACTATATTGATGACCTTATAAATAAAGGTGTTATCAATTTTGTGGTTGACAGAGAATACCCGATTCCTGACGGCAGCCGGGCAAATTTTATTGTTGTTAACAACACTCTTCGGGCATTGCAAAAGATTGCAGCTTGGAGAAGAAGCAATTTTCATCAAAAAGTCATCGGGATTACAGGAAGCAATGGAAAAACCATTGTAAAAGAGTGGCTGGCTCAATGCTTACAGGCAAAATATAAGCTCGTTCGTAGTCCCAAAAGTTACAATTCACAGGTAGGAGTTCCTTTATCCATCTGGTTACTGGACAATGATTCAGATCTTGCTATTTTTGAGGCAGGTATATCGCATCCGGGAGAAATGGAAAAACTGGAAAATATACTAAAGCCGGAAATAGGTCTGTTTACAAACATAGGAGAGCCACATCAGGAAAATTTTGCTTCTTTACGCGAAAAAGTAAAAGAGAAATCAAAACTGTTTCGAAACAGCCAAACCATTATTTACCGGAGCGATTACAGCCTGATAGATGAAATCCTGAAAAGCGAATATCCGGGTAAAGAATTGATTTCCTGGTCGACCAGTAAAAAAGCCTGGTTAACCATTTCAGGTATTTCAAAAGCAGACAATGGTACATCCCTGTCCTATTTATTTGATAATGAGAATTATGAGATTACAATTCCGTTTACCGATACCGCATCCATTGAAAACGCGATTCATGTATTGGCTGTTTTATTGTACTTCAATTTTAATTTCGAAGAAATAGGTTCTCTGCTTTTCAACCTGGTATCAGTAGCTATGAGGCTCGAACAGAAGAAGGGAATGAACAATTGCGTTATTATAAATGACACCTATAATTCGGATTTGAATGCTTTGACCATTGCTCTGGATTTTCTTGATCAGCAACCGGGTCATTTGAAAAGAACAGTGGTTTTATCCGACATTCTGCAAAGCGGCAGGCCGGAGAACGAGTTATACCAGGAAGTGGCCAATCTGCTGTCAAAGCGAAATATTTTTCGTTTCATTGGAATTGGCAAAAACCTTCAGATACATAAAAAATATTTTGATGACCATGCACATTTTTTTGAATCCACACGTGATTTTATAAACAGTTTCAATCTGGCTGATTTGAACAATGAGGCTATCTTGTTAAAAGGTGCACGCCCTTTCCGGTTTGAAACCATATCAGCGTTAATTGAAGAAAAACTGCATCGCACGGTATTTGAAATCAACCTCGATGCCTTAGTACACAATCTTATCTTTTATCGTTCCATTGTTCCCCCGGGAACAAAGATGATGGTGATGTTGAAGGCCTTTTCCTATGGAAGCGGAACATACGAAATTGCAAATGTACTGCAGCATCATAACGTAAATTATTTTGGTGTTGCCATTGCTGATGAGGGAGTTTTTCTTCGTAAGAACGGGATTAAAACACCCATCATGGTGATGAACCCTGATGACAGTTCTTTCCAACTGATGACCGATTACAACCTTGAACCGGAAATTTACAATTTTGAAATATCAAAGGCATTTTCAGATCATGTCAAACGAAACGGGTTGGTACATTATCCGGTTCATCTTAAAATTGACACAGGAATGCACCGGCTGGGTTTTTTACCTGACAATGTTGAAGAGTTGATTACCTGGGTTACCGGTGAGCCCGGAGTGCACGTTAAGTCGGTGTTTTCACATCTTGCAGCCAGTGATGAACCTGGAAATGATATGTTTACGAGGCATCAATTTGAAATGTACAACAAAGTTTGTAATCAACTAAAATCTGCATTGGGATATGGATTTATCCGACATATTTTAAATTCAGCCGGCATTGAACGTTTTCCTGAAGCTGCCATGGACATGGTGCGCTTAGGAATTGGAATTTACGGAAGCAGCTCGCACCGGCAAAAAGATTTGTTGACCGTCGGAAAACTGAAGACCACCATCATCCAGATTAAGGATGTTCCACCAAACGAAACCATCGGGTATAGCAGAAAAGGCAAATTTAAGGAGTCAAAAAAAATAGGCATTGTACCTGTTGGTTATGCCGATGGCCTGAACCGTTTGCTGAGTAATGGAATAGGTTATATGATGGTAAGAGGGGAAAAGGCACCAATAGTTGGCAATGTTTGTATGGATATGACCATGATCGATATTTCAAACATTCCTGCAAAAGTTAATGACGAAGTTGTTATTTTTGGTGAAAAACCATCCTTGAATGAGGTGGCAGAAAAAACCGAAACCATACCCTACGAGGTATTAACCGGAATCTCACAAAGGGTGAAACGAGTGTATTATCGATCTTAATGAGCGGGAGAGGAATCATGTTAGATAAAATAAAACAGGTGAAGGTAAAACATTACAAAATCTATTACTGGTCGCTGGTATTTTTGGCTGTATCATTGCCTCTGTCCCCTTTTGGTGTCAGTCTGGCTCAATTCATATTAATTGGAAACTGGATTGCGGAGAAAAATTTTAGAAATAAGTTTGATCATCTTAAAAAGAATTATGGCCTTTGGATATTTCTTTCCATCATGCTCTTTCATCTTTTGGGCATGCTTTACACTTCCAATGTTGCGTTTGGTTTTCATGATATGAAATTGAAACTGCCTTTGCTTATTCTTCCGTTTGTGGTTGGAACTTCAAAAAGGATGGGGTGGCGACCTTTGAAGTTGCTCCTTGGATTATTTAACTGGGCTGTATTCATTGGCACATTAATTAGCATGGGTGTATACGCTGGTATTGGCAATGTGGAGATTGACAATATCCGAAAAATTTCAATTATTATTTCACATGAGCGATTTGCATTGTACATTATTCTTTCCATATATTTTTTACTTTATTTCTTGTTTTTCGAACATGAAAAAATCCTGAAACGAACATCGCATGCTGTACTCATCGTTTGGTTTATTGCATTTTTGGCAATCCTGAAATCTTTAACAGGTCTGGTGATTTTATCTATCTCGTTTGTTCCTTTTATTTTGTATGTTTTACGAAGCCGGAGAAAACCCATTCTTCTGATCATTTTCGTGGTTATATTTACCTCTGTACTTGTGTATCTTTCGGTACTATCAATCCGCACGTACAGGGAATTTGCAACTGTACCAAAAATAGAGAAAGATACCCTCGACACGTATACTGCAAGGGGAAATCCTTACCAGCATGACTTAAATATCGGACAGGTTGAAAACGGCAGGCACGTGGGATTATATATTAGCTGGGCAGAGTTGGAAAAGGAATGGAATGAAGTCAGTGACTACGAATTTATGGGGCAGGATGATAAAGGGCAACCCATCAGATATACCATGATCAGGTACATGACTGCAAAAGGCTTTCGAAAAGATTCAGCAGGTGTTAGCAAATTAAGTTCCGAAGATATTAAAAACATTGAATCAGGTATTCCAAATCCCATCTTCAATAAGCAACTCAGTTTTACCCCGAGGATTTACCAAACCATATGGGAAATTGATGTGTACCGGAAAGGAAAAGTTCCCGCCCATCATTCAACAACACAGCGAATTGAATACATTAAAAATTCGCTGGCAATTATTAAAGACCATTTCTGGATTGGAATCGGTACCGGTGATTTGGAAGATGTGGTTGAACAATATTTTGAAATACGGGATACCGGCCTGCCTCCGGAAAGGTACAGGCGTGCGCATAATCAGTTTATAACCATTTGGGTTACACATGGGTTGATAGGTTTTATTTGGTTTGTGTTGGCAATATCTTTACCGGTTTGGTTTCTCAGAAAGTACATAAACTTTTTTTTCGGAATATTTTTTATCGTTGCCATATTATCATTTTTGGGTGAAGATACCCTTGTAACCCAAAGCGGGGCTACATTTTTTGCATATTTTTATGCGCTGTTTTTGTTTGGTATAAGAAAACAAGAAAGGTGGTAATTGTTAAAATATAATGAGATTAGTATCTTGGTTTTTTATTTGATTCCACAGATCCGGTAGAGAAGGTTATTCCATTAATTAGAAAGGCGTACAGGTTGAAAAACAAGTATCAGGAATGTTGCTGAACCGAATTCATGGAAAAAAAACTATGGTGAAAAAATTGTAAGCTGTTTTTATAGATACATAAACCCTTAAACGATGAAGAATGATACAATGGTTCCCGTCTGAAAATGACTTCGTTGATTCCAGGTTTTCAATAATTATCCCGTCGTGGAATAACCTGGAGTTTCTTAAGTTATGTGTACAAAGCATCGAAAAAAATTCTGCACTTAAACATCAGATCATTATTCATGTTAATGAAGGAACCGATGGCACATTGGATTGGGTATCCGGGAAAGGATTTGATCATACACATAGTCCGGAGAATGTTGGTGTTTGCTGGGCCATGAATGCCTGCCGTGCGCTTGTAAAAACCGATTATATCGTGTTTTTAAATGATGATATGTATATGCTACCGGGATGGGACATTTCCCTTTCGAAAGAAATTGAAAGACTGTCAGGCAAATTTTTCTTCTTATCTTCTACTGTTATTGAACCTGAACCAACCATGCATGAAGGGATTCTTGCACCCTATGATTATGGAAATTCACCGGAAACCTTTATGGAAGAGAAATTGTTGCATGAATTCGATGACATTTCCGGAAATGATTGGAACGGTGCCACATGGCCTCCCAATGTGGTTCATAAGGATGTTTGGGATTTGGTTGGCGGATACAGCATCGAATACTTTCCCGGCCTGTATTCTGACCCTGATTTTTCAATGAAATTGTATGAAGCGGGTGTCAGGTATTTTAAAGGAATCAATGATAGCCGGGCATATCATTTCAAATCAAAATCAACGGTTCGTATTTCAATGAACAAAGGGAGTAAGCAATTTTTAAATAAATGGGGCATTACGTCTTCATCATTCACCAAGTTATTTTTAAAACGCGGAAATGTTTACCAGGAAAGAGCAGAAGAAGAACTGGACATTTCCGCTGTTAAAAAAGCGATTATCAAAAGCATCCTGAAACGGTTTTTTTGGTCTTTTTCAGGTACGGGTAAAACCAAAGGTGTTAAATCATATAACAATTTTTTAAGAAAATCAGGATGAAGAAAGGGCTTAAGATTGGCGTATTGCTTCCGCATACAAAGTTGTATGGAGGTGTGAAACGGTTCCTGGAACTGGGTAATCACTTTGCTGATAAGGGGCATTTCCCATATGTGTTTACACCAGCCGGTGATAGCCCCGGCTGGTTTAATTACAAAGGCTCAGTTTTAACATTTGATAACATCAATAAAGTGAAATTAGATGTTTTATTTTTTACTGAACCTCGCTATTTATCGGTTGTTTCGCGGTCAAATGTCCGTCTGAAAGTGTTTTATTTCGTGCGGGCCAATGAAAATCTTAACCGGATAAAAAAGGATAGCGATATCAGGTTTTTTGCAAATTCTACAAATCTGGTAAATCTTGCGAAAAAGAAATATCATGTGGATGCTTTGCCTGCTGTTGGAGGCATCAACCTCCGGTTATATCATCCTAAAAAACCACTTAATCATTTGCATGGCCAACCTTTTGTAGTGTTGGCTTACGGTCGTCTTTCCGAGAAAAGAAAAGGCACATCTTACGTAGTCAAAGCATGTGAACAATTGTATAAAAAAGGGCATAACATTAAGTTGCTGCTTTTTGAAACTCCGCTGAATGAGAAAATGGAAAAAGCAATTCGCGAATTTAAAACAACAGTGCCGCACCAGGTAATTTTAAATCATCCGGTAGATAGGAACATCGAAATTTTTCATCAGGCAGATGTTTTTGTTGGACCAGAAAAAAAAGCAGGTTGGGCTAATACCGTTGTGGAGGCAATGGCAAGCGGTATTCCCGTTATTGCATCCGAGTCGGGAACAAAAGATTTCCTGTTTCATGAAGAAACCGGCCTGGTTGTAACCCGAAATTCCCGAAAAGTTAAAAATGCCATACTCCGGATAATGAATGATGAACAACTTCGAACGAAACTTGCCAAAAACGGTCGTAAAAAGGTTGAAGAATTTGACTGGCAGAAATTAGCAAATAAGATTATCCTTTATATTCAGGAGTACATGTAAGTTGACTTCGATGTAAAATTTGGCAGTGATTTTGCAAGTCATCTTAGGTTGGCTCAGTAATTGACTCATGAAGAAAAAAGTATATTCTTTTTTAACACATCGAGGACTGGTATGGAAAATTATCTCAATTTTCCTTATTCTCTTCGCCATTAACATCTACCTCGGTTTTCGGGATGAATCCCTGCCGGAAAAAATCGTATATTCAGATGAATATGAAGGTTATCCATATTTATTATACACGCCTGTTGATTATGATAAGAATCCATACAAAAAATGGCCATTGATTGTTTATCTGCATGGCGCATCCTTACGGGGAACGGATACAAACCTTTTAAAAAAATACGGATTACCCGATCTTATAGAGCGAGGCGAACAATTTGATTTCATCATTGCGTCACCACAATGTCCTCCGGGAAAAACCTGGATAAATGATGACTGGTTTCCTCCATTTTACAACAACTTAACTCAAAAATACCGGATTGATTCCACGCGCATCTACTTAACCGGGATGAGCATGGGTGGTTTTGGCACCTGGTACATTGGAGCCGAATATCAGGAGTATTTTGCCGCCATTGCCCCATTGTGCGGGGGAGGTAATCCGGATGATGCGTTAAAATACAAGGATGTAGCTGTATGGGCAGTGCATGGCACCAAAGACAGAATTGTACCTCTAAAACGGTCACAGGAGATGGTAACTGCCCTGGAGACGCAAAACCACGATGTAAGGTTTACCAAACTTAAAGGTGAGGGACATGGCATTCAGGATTTCTATGAAGAGAAAAAACTCTATCGTTGGTTTCTTATGCATCGAAAGAAATAATTATTGATATCGAACGAGGAAACCATGAGCTTATTTTTACATCAGTTAT
>CAZAMT010000038.1:0-21056 GCA_964486145.1 uncultured Bacteroidales bacterium | reverse complement strand
TGTGCGTGCTTGCTCCGCTGAAGCTATGCGAAAGCGCAGTGTGCCTCAATAATAAATCAGACATGGTCTGTTTCATTGCTTTAATTTTTTTAAGATTACCAACTACAGGCTAATATTTAAGGCCTTGGCGACTTCTCTTATTTTATGAATAACTTGCGGATCATCCGGGGTTTCATCGGTGATTTTTACCGGATCGATGCCTTTCATGATGAGTTTGATACGTGTACTTGATTCTGTAAATGGATCACCCTTGGATCTTTCCCAGATCAGCTTTTCGACTAGTTGTTTTGTTTTGCTCATATCCTAATTAAATTGAATGGTGTGTAATTGTGAATTGGCATTTTTAGTTGCGCGAACTCAGGTTCTGAAAAAATTTTAGGTAAATACGATGCTACACCGTGAAAGGTTTTTAATTTCTCAGAAATTTATATTGCCAGTCTTCCCTTACAATCAACCTTTTATTCATAACCCCAATGATCAATTTAACGTTAATTTTATCATTTATACAGAAATTTTTAAGTTTAATCCACCATATTCATTTCGGGTTGTAATATTTTCTTAATAATCGACCGTCATATTTCAATTTAACTTAAGGATAGTTTAAATATTTGTATATCTGATGTATACAAACATAAGTCTATGTTTGTACCAAAATGTTTTAATTTAATACATGCGTCATGAGAAAATTAGATTTAAAAAGCGTGCTAAGCGCACTTGTAATTATGTTGGTTTTTGCTTTTTCTGTTAATGCAACAGGAACAGGCAATCTGAGAATTTACCCCATCGAGGGAAGTAAGAAAGCAAAAGTTTTCATTACAGTACCTCAGAGTTCTGGTGTTTTAATTTCCATCAAAAACGTGGAAGGCACAGTCAGTTTCTACAGTGAAAAAGTCCCGGGTAATAATCCCTATGCAAGGGTTTACAATTTCAACCGGTTGGAAGATGGTATTTATAAATTTGTTACTGAAAGCAATCATTTACTGATTGAAAAAACCTTTGAGGTTTCAAAATCCGATGTCAGGTTAATGAATGAATCGATGCGTTACCTGCCTATATTTGTTGAAAAAGAGGCAAAGTTGATGATCAACTACTTCAACGAGGAACAACAGCCGATCACAATTACGTTTTCTGACGGTGAAGAAATGTTTTTTGAAGAAAAAATTGATCCAAAAATAAATTTTAGCAGGGTGTATAATTATGCTGGTTTGCCAAGAGGCACGTATATGGTACACATGTATTGCGGAAAAGAAATTTTTTCGTATGAGTTAAAAGTGAAATAACAACTGAGGTTTTCGAGCCGGGGTATTTCCCCGGCTTTTTTGTACCTGTGGTGGTTTTGGCTTATCTTTACGCAAATATTTTTGCGTTATGCCTAAAAAGAAGCAGCAGAAAGTCCTTCAATCGTTAGCCCTTACATTTAAGCTTGCCCATCTGTGGGAAAATTTTCTTGATCAATACCTGAAATCCACAAATATTACCATTAAACAATTACTGCTACTGCTCACCATTCGTGATAAATTTGATAATAACCCGGTAATTTCCGATTTGGCTGCTGAAACAGAATCATCGCATCAAAATATTAAACAAATAGCACTGCAGCTAAAAAGCAAAGGCCTTGTACAGTTTAAAAAAGAACCAACTGACAAGCGTTATTTGCGCGTAAACATTACCAATGCCGGCAATGAATTCATTGAAATGCACATGGATGAAATTACTTCACTTTTTACAAAAATATTTAAAAAAGAAAAGTCAAAAGACATACAAAAGTTGAATGAATTACTGGAGGAACTCATCAACCAGTCAAAAAAAAGGTTAACCAAAATTTCTGAATAACTAAAGACTATTTACCACTCATACGCACAATTTTGGGTTGGAAAACCCCGGCTACTTCTACCAAATCTTTCTGAACTTCCATTACTTTATCAATATTCTTGTAGGCCATTGGCGATTCATCCAGGCTACCGCCAATTAAGTGGATTCCTTTTTTTGAAAGGATATTTTGAAGTTGTTTTCCAGAAAACGAAGATTTGGCCTGCGATCTTGACATAAGCCGACCTGCACCATGCGATGCCGAATTCAGGGATTCTTCATTGCCTTTACCTACAATAACGTAAGCCGGCGTTGCCATGGAACCCGGGATGATTCCCATTGATCCTCTTGAAGCGGGCGTAGCTCCTTTGCGGTGGACAATCAACTCCGTTGCGTCAGCTACTTTTTCTTTCCAGGCAAAATTATGATGGTTTTCAATCATTTTCAGCGGCTGTTGGTTAAGTGCTGAAGCAATTTTCTCGTGTATAATATGATGGTTTGCTGAGGCATAATCCCCTGCAAGGTTCATAGCCAACCAGTATTCAACACCTTCTTCTTCATCCAGCTCAAGCCAGGCCAGGTTTGCAGCACCTTTGCCCAAATTTCGTTTCTGTTTTGCAATGTTCGTATAATACCGGGCAATCTCCGCTCCCATGCCCCTTGATCCCGAATGTGACAGAACCGAAAGATAAACTCCGGCAGGCAAACCCATAGAGGCTTCGTGGTGCGTATGGATATATACAACACCAATATCGAC
Source organism: uncultured Bacteroidales bacterium (assembly GCA_964486145.1). Lineage (GTDB taxonomy): Bacteria > Bacteroidota > Bacteroidia > Bacteroidales > JAAAOM01 > CAZAMT01. Next base: position 18,490 of record CAZAMT010000038.1, on the reverse strand, counting down.
AAAGTGATTGCCTCCTCCTGATGTCCCAAGCTGATGAAAGGCCTTGTCCTTTAATTCTTTTAAAAATAGAATCTCTTTAAACTCATTTCGTTCAAGAATTTTGTGCTCCCGGATGTCATTAAACTCTGCCTGTCCAAACCGGGTATTTTCAACCAGGATATCTTTTAATTTTGTTTTGTTCTTCTCGAGGAACTGCATTGGCAGGTTGTAAATACTCATGCACATTCGGCACCCGATATCCATCCCTACCCCGTAGGGAATAACAGCATTGTGTGTAGCAAGTACGCCACCGATAGGCAATCCGTAACCCGAGTGCGCATCGGCCATTAAAGCTCCTTTCACCGAAACTGGCAGTCTGATGGCGTTATCCATTTGTTGAATAGCAGCACCATCAATTAAATCTTTACCATAAACTTTATATAGCAGGTCCTTCATCGGTATTTGCAATGATTTGGAGAACTTTTTTCTGTTTAAAATTTATTTCACGTCAAGTCGCTTAGTCGCGAAGAGCTTTTAAGCATGCTCCCCGATAAATCAGGACAGGTTGTGTGTTTTAAAACCTTGTCATGGGTGTTTCTATCTGTTTATAATTTACCACCATTAAAATTAGAACGCTGATGACGCTGATTCTACAGATAATCGCTGATAGAAAAAAATCCGCGTAAATCTGTTCGATCTGTGTTATCTGCGTTCCATTTATCCTAATAATCATCCTTCCGCCTGGCGGGACAGGTTGTTTGTGTTAAGCTTAATCACGGATGTTTCATTTTGGTTATTCAGCTTCTTCATTTAATAGATTTAAATCGGTTTCGGTTTACAGAACCCTTTTGCCCTGCTTTATCCTTGTAATTTTCATTTCTGATACACGGAATTGTCTTGCAAGTAATCTACCGGACACACCTTTATCCAGTTGTTTCTTAATAAACTCCACATCGCTTCTGTTGAGAAATCTGAAATTCGGACGTTTTTTTTGTAGTTTATAATTATGAACCTGTGCATCAATCCTGCTTGACCACTCAAGATTTGACACATCATTGTTTGATAGATTTCCGTCTTTGTGAATAACAACTTTTTTATTTTCCGGGTTCGGTAAAAAAGCTTCTGCAACCAGTTTGTGCACATAAAATTTGCGTTTTCCGATGCTGATATATTTATATCCTTTGAGTTCTCCTGTCTTTTTAGGTTCCATTGTATCTTTGTACAAGATTTTCCCGTCAGGATATACTATCAAGCCCGGCAATGATTTAATAACCATTCCATTCTTCATCTGTATTGCCTCCCGTTTGTTTTGATTCCCATTTGTCCTTAACTTGTTTCTGCAAATTTGCATTTGCATTATCCGGTTATTCATTTAATAACTGAACTTTGCAAATATTAACACACAAAAATTATACCGGTTAAACCGTTAGTGTTTGCAAATACGAAATAAGCTATATAAATAAATCTGCATATGATAATAATGGCATATCCTTGTGGATTATTGTCTACCGGGTGTGATTTTTTTGATGAATAGATTAACCCGAATAATTCAGGTTAAAAAAATGGTGTTTAATAAAAGCTACACAAATGGTGCGATCTGGTTTCGAGCATTAAAAAACCCGGCTTCCAGAGGAAACCGGGTTGAGCAGGTTTTCAGGGTTTATATTTATCAGAATAATCCGAAAGTAACGGTCAGTCCGGCCATTACAACGGAAACCATAGTCATAAGTTTGATAAGAATATTTAAAGAAGGTCCGGATGTATCTTTAAACGGGTCACCCACAGTATCTCCGACAACACCGGCTTTGTGAGCCTCGCTTCCTTTTCCACCGAAGTTACCTTTTTCAATAAATTTCTTGGCATTATCCCAGGCTCCCCCGGAATTGTTAAGCATTGAAGCCAGTGTAAAACCTGTAGTTAAGCCACCAACGAGCAATCCAATTACACCTGCAACACCAAACACTACACCAACAATAACCGGAACAATAATAGCAATCAACGACGGTAACAACATTTCGTTTTGTGCACCTTTGGTAGAAATATAAACGCACTTTGCATATTCGGGTTTTGCCTCACCGGTTAAAATTCCGGGAATGGCTTTAAACTGTCTTCGAACCTCTTCAATCATTAAGCCGGCAGCTCTACCTACAGCTTTCATAGTCATGGCGCTAAACAGGAAGGCCATCATGGCACCCAGGAATATTCCAACCAAAAGCATCGGATTAAAAATAGATAAATCATACGCTTCTGAAAAATCTTTTACTCCGGCTGTTCCAATCTCAACAGCGCGCATACCCTCTTCAACCACTGGTTTTTCAATTCCATCAGATCCACTATAAAAAACGATGTCACCAACCTGTTTGATTCCGGTACCTGCAGCAGATGCAAGTTTTCCGATCCAAAGTCTTACCTCTTCAAGATAGGCAGCCAAAAGAGCCATTGCAGTAAGCGCGGCAGAACCGATAGCAAAACCTTTACCTGTAGCGGCAGTTGTGTTACCCAGCATATCAAGTGCATCCGTTCGTTCTCTTACTTCAGGTTCCAGTTCACTCATTTCAGCATTTCCACCTGCATTATCTGCAATCGGGCCAAATGCATCGGTAGCAAGAGTTATACCCAACGTTGACAGCATTCCAACAGCAGCAAATCCGATACCATAGATACCGAGAGCAAAATGCTGAAATCCGCCAGCAAGACCAAATGCAGCAACAATACCGGCTGTGATGGTTACAACAGGAATCCATGTTGAATACATTCCAACGGCAATGCCATCAATAATTGTAGTTGCAGCACCCTGTTGTGCCTGGCTGGCTATTCCTCTGGTAGGTTTATATTCATCAGAGGTGAAATACTCGGTTCCCTGTCCGATAATTACCCCGGCAGCTAAACCAGCAACAACAGCACCAAAGATACCCCAGGTTACCCAACCAACATATGCAAGTACGGCCATTGCAACTAATATCAGTACCGAACTTCCAAATGTTCCAAAAAACAATGCATTTAAAAGGTTACGCTGGGTTGCAGATTCTTTGGTTCTTACCATGAATATACCAATAATTGAAAGGAAAATACCAATGGCTGCAACGAACATCGGGGCAATAACAGCCTGTTCCGATGTTATTCCAATTTCACCTTGCACCATCGCCGGCAATGCAGCGCCTAATGCAGCAGTTGCAAGGATGGAACCACAATATGATTCGTAAAGATCAGCACCCATTCCGGCAACATCTCCTACGTTATCACCAACATTATCAGCAATTGTAGCAGGGTTTCTCGGGTCGTCCTCAGGTATTCCGGCTTCTACTTTACCTACAAGATCAGCTCCAACGTCAGCTGCTTTTGTATAAATACCTCCACCAACACGCGCGAACAGTGCCTGTGTTGAAGCACCCATACCAAATGTTAGCATCGTCGCTGTAATTTCATGCAGTTTCTCGCCAGAAGTAGTGCCTTCATGCACAAACTGAAGTCCGGCAAAAGATAGTCCGGCATCCATGTTGGAAGCTGTATAAACTACCTTACTAAGTAGCAAATACCAAAGTGAAATATCAAGCAAACCAAAACCAACAACAACGAGTCCCATCACCGCACCACTACGGAAAGCTATCTGCAATCCTTTGTTTAGTGAAGATCTGGCACCATTTGCAGTTCTTGCAGAAGCAAAAGTTGCCGTTTTCATACCCAGGTATCCGCACAGTCCTGAGAAAAAACCACCAGTTAAGAATGCAAAAGGAACGAAAGGATTCTGAACCCCAAAATACGCCAGCATGATGAGTAACACCAGTAATACACCAAATACAAGAGAAACAACCCTGTACTGACGGTTCAGGTAAGCCATTGCTCCTTCCCTTACATACTGAGCAATTTCTATCATCCGTTCAGTACCCTCCGAATTCTTCATCATATTTTTGAAAAAATAATACGCGAAGATGAGCGCTAAAACCGATCCAACGGGAATAACCCAAAACAAGTTTACCATAATTTATTCGTTTTTAAGTGATTTGACAATAAATATTGAATATCTAATAATTTTCAGTAAGTATAATTGAGTGGGATTAGTTGACGTAACATTGTGGTATGTAACCATTTGACTAATCATGAATTCATATCTCTGCTTAGAATGAGGTGCAAATATACTTAAAATTACGAGTTGCGAAAGATTCTTGCAGGAAATCACCATTTATTGATCATAAGATTACCCGATTATAAATATATTAATTACTAACTATCAATCGATTATAAATCTAAAATTGCCTATTTTGTTTTTTTCTAAATTACGATAAATGTGATCATTATCATGTCCGTGTTTAAATTTTATGGCACAATTAAAATTCTCGGAACAACTGGTACCTTATATTACAGCTTGAATATACAACACATTTATATAACAGGTGTAAAAACGCCTCATCGTATTCAGTTAAAATCCAGTTTGTTTGGGTGCAGCGGGTTGCCGGATTTAGTCGATCACAAACGATTGTACCATAAAAAATGGTCACAATTATTACATTTGCAATGGGAAATAGGAATCAATGCAACATGATGATATAGATTGCCAAATTACCAATTGCATGTGTTTTTGTGTAACGATTGCTATGCAATTTCAGTAGTAAGGTAGTTAAAAAGTATTGAAATTTTAAAAACAAATCACCTGGCATATCAATGAAATCGATAAAAATTCTTGTGGTTGAAGATCAACCCTCCGTAAGCGAATATATCCGGAATGAGTTGAAAAATATCGGATATACTTCCGTGGTTATAGTTAATTGCAGCGATGAAGTCGTACCGGCTTTTCAAACAACACGTCCGGACGTTGTACTAATGGATATTTTTCTTGGAGGAAAGGTTGACGGAATTGAAATCAGCAGACAGATAAAAAAAATACGTGATGTCCCGGTAATTTATATATCGGCGCATTCGGATACCGGAACAGTCGAAAAGGCGATTGGCACCTCTCCCGATGGCTACCTTGTAAAACCTTTTGACAAGCATGATTTGTATACTGCCATTGAAACAGCCCTTTATAAATACAATATTTACAAAGAATTAGTTAAAAAGAACCAACAACTTGAAGCTGAAATTGAAGCACGTAACCAGGCTGAAGCAAAACTAAAGCAAACCGAGTGCCGAAATGCCGAAATAATGAATGGCATCAGCGATGCTGTCTTTGTATTAAACAAACAATGGAATTACACCCCCGCAAATGATTATGCAGCAGAAATTGCAGGACTGAAACCCGGACAATTGAAGGGCAGAAATTTTTTGGATTTATTCCCGGGTGTTGAGCATACGGTATTTTTTGAGGCATACAACAGGGTCATGAGGCAAAAGATAAAAGAAACCATTGAAGACGAATTTCCGCGTCCGGATGGGCAAAAAGCCTGGTTTGAGGTGAAAATATATCCCGTTCATGAAGGTATTCTTTGTATTGCATCGGATATTACAAACCGAAAAAAGGCGAATAATAAGTTAATTGAGAGTGAAGAAAAGTACAGGAATTTTGTCCAGCATTCCATTGATGCTTTTGTGCTGACCGATGAAACAGGTACAGTAATTGAATGGAACAGGGGGCAGGAACAGCTCTCAGGAATTGGTGAGAGTGATGCAATTGGTAGGAAAATATGGGATATTGACAGGATGTTTAAAGTGCCTTCAAAAAAAGAAGGTATTGATACAGACCGGTTAAAATCCATTATGCAGGAATACTTTCAGACTGGTAAAGGCAGTTTTCTTAACAAGGAGCGCGATGTAACAACGGTGAATGAACACGGTGAACTCCGGTATGTGCAACAAAGAAGCTTTAAAATTGCTACTGCTGCCGGGTATAGATTGGGGTCTGTTTCACGGGATATTACTGAATTGAGGCGTACCATGATCGCCTTGCAGGAGACCGAAGAACGTTTCCATTTACTTTCGGATGTTACATTTGAAGGTATTATACTGCATAATAATGGTGTTGCTTTTGACGTGAATCAATCCTTACTAAGAATATCCGGGTATTCAAGGGAAGAAATCATTGGGAAAAACCTGGCAGAATTGCTGGTTTTAGAGGAGGATCGCCCCATTGTTATTGAAAAAATTAAAAAAGAATATTCTCAGCCTTATGTTGTTCGGGGCAAGAACAAAGATGGTGTCATAGCAATGTATGAAATTGAAGCACGAAACATCATTTACAAGGATGAACGCATTCGAATGGCTGCTATCCGTGATGTTACAAAAAGATTTGAGGCAGAACAACGGCTGAAAGAGAGTGAAGAGAGGTATCGAAGATTGATCGAAAATGCCAACGATCTCATTTACACCTTTGCGCCCGATGGCAAATTCACTTATATGTCTCCCAATTGCACAGAGATGATGGGCTACAAACCGGAAGATTATCTGGGAAAAACCATTTTTGATTTTATGCACCCGGATGATATCAGGACAACAAGTTCCCTTCTTCAAAGCACCCTGTCATCAGGGCATAAAGTAGGAAATGTGGAATACAGGACCAGAAATATAAAAGGTGAATATAAATGGTTTGTTGCCAGTGGCTCACCTCTTTTTGATTCAGAAAACAAACTGGTCGCTTTCATGGGTATTGCTCATGATATCAATGCCCGGAAGAACGCTGAATCTATGTTGATTGAAAGCGAAGAAAGGTTTAAATCATTATTTGAAAATTCAAATGATGCTATTTTTATACATAATTTCAGTGGAACCATAATAGATGTCAACCAACGGGCATGCGAATTATTGAATTATGAGAAGCATGAATTAATTGGCAGAGTCTTATCAGATTTCACTACAGCCAGTATTAATCCCGGGGATAAACAAACCATTGAAAAATACATGAAGCATGGCTCGGCCAAATTGGAAAGTGAATTTATGAATAGCAAAGGTGAAATCAGGCTGGTTGAAATTAGCTCAAGGATATTTGATACAAATAAAAAATTGATTCAAGGTGTTGTGCGCGATATTACAGAACGCAAACAAACAGAAAACAAAATATCCTCTTTGGCAGCCATCATCGAAAATTCTGATAACATTGCTGTAATAAAAGATCTGGATTTGAAAGTAATGGCAACCAACAGGGCTTTTGCAGAGGCAGCAGGAAAATCCGGTATTGAAGAGATGATTGGCAAAACAGATGCCGAGATTTTTGGAATTTCTCCGGATACCGAACCTGTTAAATCATACATGGCAGATGAAAAAAAGGCCCAAACACTAAAACAGGGTGAAAAAATTGTAAAAGAAGAGCCGGTTGTTTATCCGGGAGGAGAGTTACGTTCATTTCTTACTACAAAGTTTCCCGTATTTGATAAGAGCAACCGGTTAATTGCTACAGCAAATATTTCAACGGATATAACCAGGCAGAAGAATGCACTCGAGAGCCTGAAGGTATTGCTAAAATATTCAGAGAGCCTTGCTGAAAGTTCACATGCCTTGTTGAGCGGCGAAGATGAAGCCCCAACAAAAGCGCTTAAGCACATACTAAAAGCATCGGAATCATCACGCATCTATATTTTTAAAAATTTTGATGATCCCAACGATGGTTTGTGCATGAAACAAATCCATGAAGTTTGCATACCAGGAGTAAACCCCGAAATTGATAACCCGTTACTTCAACACGTACCTTATTCAGGCGGATTTTCATCGTGGCAGGAGGTATTATCGAAAGGAGATATTATCAACAGCAAGGTGATGGACCAGCCACCAGACGTTCGGGAAATCCTTCAACAACAGGGAATAAAATCGATCCTGATTCTACCGGTTTTTATCAAAAATGAATGGTTTGGATTTATTGGTTTTGACGATGTTGAAAAGGAAAGAGAATGGCAGGAACAGGACATGAAATTAATGCGAACCTTTTCAGATATGATTGCTTTTTACTTTCAAAGCAAAGACAGTGAACAAAAACTGATAAATAACAATCGCCTGTTGCAATCACTCAATGCATCAAAAGACAAAATGATGTCTATCATCGGGCACGATTTAAAAAACCCCATTGGTCAGATCGTGGGATTTATAGATTTATTAATAACCAATTATGAAAAATACGATGATGAAAAGATCCGATATTTTCACAATATTATTTATTCATCAACACAACAGGTGAGTTCATTGCTGGACAACTTGTTGCAATGGTCACGGTCAGAACGGGGAAAAATCCAGTTTCAACCACGGAATTTCAATGTATCATTAACAACTGACAGCACGGTGCAACTATTAAAAGCAGTAGCCGAAAATAAAAAAATTTCATTGATAAATAATCTCGATACAGAAATCATTGTGCATGCTGATGTAAACATGGTCGATACGATTTGGCGAAATTTAATCTCCAATGCAATTAAATTTACAGGTAATGGCGGATCAGTCATACTGGATTATGAAAAACAGGATGGATGTTTTCGCTTCTCGGTTTCAGACAATGGTGTTGGTATGACTCAGGAGACAAAAGAATCCCTTTTCGATGTCACAAAAAACATATCCACTTCAGGTACATCCGGCGAAACGGGTACAGGCTTGGGACTAAACATTTGTAAGGAGTTTATTGAAAAACATGGTGGTTCATTAACCATTGAAAGTGAGCCAGGCAAAGGAAGCACGTTTTCGTTTATGCTGCCGGCAGCGGAATGAAATCCGGAACCAAATATTTTAATTATCATTCATAGAAATCCCAATTTTTTTCTAACTTACCGTTGGTAATTGAATTTTCGTTATTTGGAATTAATTTAAATACAAATTGCGAAAAACAGACATATTTAAGTCGCCATATATATAAAAAATTAGATGTTTGTAATTATTTTTATACGACATTATTTCACTTGATATGCAAAAAAATGCTTTTATCCTTATCGGAACTGTTGTAGCCATTTTGGTAATGGTGAATATTCTACATAAAGAGGAAACTTATAACCTGCATCTTGAACAACTGAAACAGAAGTATGCTACCAAACCCATTCCATCGGTTGATCACAGCAAATTGCCTGAACTTCAGAGAACATTTCAGAGCCCGCAGGAAGTGACCGAAGCATGCATTGGTTGTCATACCGAAAGACATAAAGAAGTGATGGCGTCCTCTCACTGGAACTGGGAACGGATTTCTTACATCGAGGGACGAGGTATTACAATTCTGGGTAAGAAAAACATAATCAATAATTTTTGTATAGGATCAAATGCAAATGAACAGGCATGTGCTAAATGTCACATTGGTTTTGGAATGACCAACGATGCCTTTGATTTCAACAATGCACGCAATGTTGATTGCATGGTTTGCCACGATAATAGCGAAGAATACCTGAAGGGTGCTGCACTTGCAGGTTATCCTGATCGTAATGTTAATTTGAGTAAGGTAGCTCAAAACGTTGGTTCTCCTGTGAAAAGTAATTGCGGAGCCTGCCATTTTTACAGCGGTGGTGGGAACAATGTAAAACATGGTGATCTTGAAGAATCACTATTGGCAACAACACGTGATGTAGATGTACATATGGCAGCCAACGGAATGGATATGCAGTGCGTTGCGTGCCATACGGCTGAAAACCATCAAATATTAGGGAAGTTGTATTCGATTTCTTCTGAGAATTTTAACAGGGCTACGTGCGAACAGTGTCATGAGAATACACCCCATTTTGATGATCTATTGAACCGTCATACCGGAAAAGTTTCGTGCCAGGCCTGTCATATCCCACATTATGCCAAAGAGAATGCAACAAAAATGGCCTGGTACTGGTCAGAGGCGGGAAAACTAAATGATGGCGTTCCGTATCATGAAGAGGATGCCCTTGGTAACCATTCGTATATGTCAATCAAAGGACGGTTTGTCTGGAAGGATACCGTTGTACCCGATTATGTTTGGTTTAACGGAACGGCTGATCATTACCTCCTTGGTGACACGGTTACCAGTGTTCCTTTGGAACTAAATCCACTGAATGGCTCACACGACGATAAAGATTCAAAAATAATTCCCGTGAAAATCCACAAAGGTGATCAAATCTATGATCCAAACACAAAAATGCTCATTCAGCCAAAACTCTATGCCGAGCAAAAGGGCGATAGTGCATTTTGGAAAGATTTCAACTGGGATTTGGCGTCCAAAGCCGGGATGAAACGTGTTGGCCTGCCTTACAGTGGAGAATATGAATTTATTGAGACTGCCATGTACTGGCCGATCAATCATATGGTTAGTCCGAAGGAACAAACCGTGTCATGTGCCGAATGTCATACCCGAAATGAAGGCCGACTGGCCGGTCTCACAGGTTTTTACATGCCTGGCAGAGACCGGAACAAGGGTGTCGATTTTGGTGGTAACCTGCTGCTACTGTTAACATTGGTTGGTGTCTCGTTACATGCCATTGCAAGAATTGTTAGTACAGTTCGCAACAAGGAAATGGATTCAATTGTAATAAATGAAGATAAATAAGCATATGGAAAAAGTATATATCTATAAAGGATTCGAACGATTCTGGCACTGGACACAGGCTGCATTAATCCTGTTTCTGGCTCTTACCGGTTTCGAGGTTCATGGATCTTTTCACCTTTTTGGTTTTGAAGCAGCCGTGAGATTTCATCGCATAGCATCTTACGCGTTACTGGGACTCATTGTTTTTGCAATTTTCTGGCACTTTACCACCGGAGAATGGAAACAGTACCTGCCAACTACGAAAAAACTAAAAGAGCAAATCCGGTATTATACAAGCGGAATGTTCAATGGAGAACACCATCCAACGGAGAAAACACAGTTGAGTAAATTGAATCCTTTGCAAAGGTTTGTCTACCTTGGATTTAAAATTTTCCTGGTCCCACTGGTTGTTATTTCCGGCTTGCTTTACATGTTTCATAAAACCATCGATAAAAATGATGTTGTCGTTATCAGTAATATATCCCTTGAATCCATCGCCTTATGGCATACCATTGGTGCATTTTTACTGATGGCATTTTTTATTGTACATGTCTATATGACAACTACCGGGCACACGGTAACTTCCAATATCAAAGCCATGATGACCGGCTATGAAGAGCTGGAGACTGATGAGCAACAGAAACAGTCGGGTGAAAAACAAATTGTTACAAATTAGAAAAAAAATTGGTTATGAAATCACGTCCTTACATGAATCCGTATTTTGCCGGTTTTTTACTCGGTATGGTATTGCTTGCTTCCATTTATATCACAGGGAGAGGTCTTGGAGCGAGCGGGGCTATGAAAAGTGTGGTTGCTACCACCGTTAGGGGAGCTGCACCGGAGCATTACGAAAGTAAAACAGTTTACAGGGAATATGAGCAGGCTCATCCGGAGGGCCCAATGAAGTCATGGCTGGTCTTCGAAGTGCTCGGTGTGCTTGTTGGAGCATTCTTTTCAGGAGTAATGGCAAATCGTGTTTCACTGAAACTTGAAAAAGGCCCACGGACAACCAATACCATTCGCCTTGGTGCAGCCGTGCTTGGAGGGGCTTTGTTTGGATTTGGCTCACAACTGGGAAGAGGTTGCACCAGTGGTTCGGCGCTAAGCGGTATGGCCGTAATGTCACTCGGCGGAATCATTACTATGCTGGCAATTTTTGGGGCGGCATATGTTCTGGCAGTATTTTTTAAAAGATTGTGGCTTCATTAGTAACAAAACATTTTGCATGAAACAGCAATTATACATTGTTTCTCTTTTAGCATCCATTTCAACGAATAAAACATAAATAAAAATAAAATGGCACCATTAGTTCCCGAAATAGTTTCCGACCAATTTAATTTTATCATTGCATTCCTTCTTGGGCTGGGATTTGGATTTGTTCTTGAACAGGCCGGTTTTTCATCGACCCGAAAACTCGTGGGGCTTTTTTACGGGTATGATTTTACGGTACTAAAAGTATTTTTTACGGCAGGGGTAACAGCCATGATTGGTGTATTGCTTCTTGGTCATTTCGGATTGCTTGATTTAAGCCTGATATATGTAAATCCTACTTTTTTATGGTCTGCACTCGTTGGAGGAGCTGTTATGGGTGCCGGTTTTATCATTGGGGGATTTTGTCCGGGAACCAGCGTGTGCGCTGCCGCTATCGGGAAAGTAGATGCGATGGCGTTCATTTTTGGATCGCTTATTGGTATTTTTGCTTTCACGGAAGGTTTCCCACTGTTTGAAAATCTCTATTATGCGCAGGCCTGGGGTCCGGTTAGAATAAATGAATACCTGGGAATCTCCAGCGAAGCATTTGGAATTATTCTTACCCTGGTTGCCATTGCCGCATTTTACTTTACTACCTTGATTGAGAACGGAATCAACAAAAAAACTACCGTTTATCCCAAAACCACAGTCACGCGGTACAGTCTTGTTGGAACAATTGCAATTGTACTTATAGCGGTTGTTTGGATAACACCCAGTCATGATGAGTTGATTATGATGCGCATCAGCGAGGCAAAAAGACAACAGAAATGTGTTTTCAAAGAAATTGAGGCCGATAAGCTGGCATACGAACTGGTGCATAATTATTATTCTATCAACCTGATTGACGTAAGAAGCAAGGAAGAATTTGAAAAATACCACCTTCCCCTCGCGATAAATATTCCATTAGATGAAATGATGAACCGGGAATGGCGAACCTATTTTACACAAAACCAGCGCAAAAATATTTTTTATGCAGATGTTGACACAACAGCGAAAATGGCATGCCTGATGGCAAGGTATATAGGTGATTCGGAGAACTTAATATTGCATGAATCTACGGATGAGTTCAGGGCTATGTTTTTTGATTTGGAAGAACCTGGTTCCAAAACTATAAAAAAACAAAGGGATATTTACCGGTTTCGGGCAAAGGCAGCAAGAGATATGCTTGACCTGAAGAATACCCTCAAAAATGTTAATGAACCAGTTAAAAGGGAAATCCGGAAGATTCAGGGGGGGTGCAGTTAATCAGCACAAGCAGAGTACTTCATAATTATCATTTTTCAGTTAACTTTGGTGAAAGGTTTATCTGGCGAGAGCAATGGAAATATCATGAATCATTGGATTTTTTTCGGTAAAAAACACCTGGATATTCATCAACCTGCTATATCAAAAGAAATATTGGCTCTATTGAAAGAACATCAGCAAGATCAAAAAGATCTGCAAAAAACAATCACAATTATTATGGTAAAGCATTTTTTTGTCATCATTGGTTTTTTTTTCATGCTCTCAGCACCCTCTGCACAAGCGCAGGTGTTGGTTGAGGCCGAATCATTTCAAAACACTGGTGGCTGGGTAATTGACCAGCAGTTTATTGAGATTATGGGATCACCATATTTACTTGCTCATGGAATGGGTAAGCAGGTGAATGATGCAGTTACTACTGTATCTTTCCCATCTACCGGAAATTATCATGTGTGGGTTCGAACAAAGGATTGGGCGCCATTCCCGACAGGCCCGGGAAAATTTAAATTAGAAATTGATGAAGAACCTTTGGAGATGGTGTTTGGAAACAGTGGTAATAATAAATGGCGCTGGTATTATGGAAATCTTGTACATATTGACAAAAATGAAATAGAAATTTCATTAAACGACCTTACAGGGTTTGAAGGTCGTTGTGATGCCATCTATTTCACGAAAAAGAAAAATGATGTACCTCCCAATTCATTGGATGAATTGGCAGCCTTTCGTAAAGAAATGCTTGGGTTACCTGACGAGCCTAAAACTGCCGGTAATTATGATATGGTAGTTATTGGAGGCGGTATAGCGGGTATTTGCGCGGCTGTAAATGCATCCAGGCATGATCTGAAAGTTGCACTTATCCAAAACCGGCCGGTTTTGGGTGGCAATAATAGTTCAGAAATCAGGGTTCACCTGAAAGGAAACATTTCACGCAATCATTACCCGTCTCTTGGAAGAATTGTCAGGGAACTGGATAACGGCGACCCGGGGAATGCCCATGTAAACGGGAAAGAGTACGGGGACAGGCGCAAGGAAGATGTGGTTAATGCCGAGAAGAACATTGACTTATTTTTAAACCATCATGCCGACAAGGTTGTGATGGATGGCTCAATGATTGCTGCCGTAGAAGCTTTAAACATCAAAACAAATGAACGCGTGAGGTTTAATGGTAAGCTTTTTGCCGATTGCACGGGCGATGGCACCATTGGTTACCTGGCAGGGGCAGATTACCGGCTTGGAAGGGAAAGCAAAGATCAAACAGGTGAATCAATGGCAGCCGGGCAGGAAGACGAGTTCACCATGGGGTTTTCGAACCTTTGGAATGCAGTGGATACAGAAAATCCTTCTGATTTTCCCGAAACACCATGGGCTTTGCCGTTCAGCGAAGAGTATCACTGGGAGATTACGCGAGCTGACTGGCGCTGGGAAACCGGCTGGGGCAATTTTGACCCGATCCGGGAAGCCGAAAAAATCAGAGATCATAATTTCCGTGCCATTTACGGCAACTGGTCATACCTGAAAAACAATAAACAGGATAAATATGCAAATTGGGAACTGAACTGGGTGGCCTATATTGCCGGAAAGCGCGAATCGAGGCGTTTAATGGGAGATATTATTCTTGACCAGCATGACCTGATGGAACCAACTTATTACGATGACGGGTTCGTTACCACCGGATGGGATGTCGACCTGCATTTCCCGGATTCGCTCAATAGCAAATACTATCCCGGGCAGGAGTTCATAAGTTGGTATGAACATCCGAAAATTGAACCATATCCGGTACCATACAGATGTTTGTATTCACGAAATGTAGAAAATCTTTTCATGGCCGGGCGAAACATTAGTGTTACGCATGTGGCTCTTGGTACGGTTCGTGTCATGCGAACAACCGGAATGATGGGAGAGTTGGTAGGATTTGCAGCCTATTTGTGCAGAAAAAATGATGCTTTGCCACGTGGGATTTATGAAGACCACCTTCAGGAATTAAAAGACCTGGTGACAGGAAAAATTTGTGAATAGCCCAATCCGATTCCTGCCCGAAGAATCATGTGTACTTATCAATATGTTACTTTACCTCTCCCTGGCAATAAAGAAAAATGTACCGTCCTCATCTTCAAGCCCGGAAATTTTTCCGAACTGAGGATCCTGGTTTGAGATATGGCTAACCGCGGATGTAACTTTCAGCACGATTTCTTCAATCGGGATACATGCATCAGGATTATTACTCAAGGTTGCTGCAAAGGTTCGGGCAAACTGCGAATCATCCGATGCAGATTGCTCTCCGGCAGAGGTAAACACTTGTGAAGATTTGAATTTGGTTGACTTCCAGTTACCACATTCCGGTGGAATAACTGCTGATCGCATGGCCTGGAAAAATGAAGGCCCCGATTCACATGCATCCGTAATTACCAATGTATGAGTAACATATCGCGAATACGACTGCATGGAAGCTTTCAACGCGTTGATGTTGAAAAAGGAAAATTCTTCATCGTGTTTTGCATCAACCGGAATCCAGTATCCCGTTTCGTTGATAACCTTTCCATGACCTGCATACCAGATCATAATTGAATTTACCTGGTTACTTCGAACCAAATCCCGCAATTCAATCGAGAAAAAACGTTCCATTTCGTACTTTGACATATCCTTTTTGTGGATGATGTTGTGAATCTTATAATTGGCAAGTGCCGATTTCATGATGCTTATATCCGTAGATGGCCCTTCCAGGCTTGTAAACTGAGCGTAAGAAGAATTTTCGATGAAAACAACCCATGTTTTTCCCATGGGATTGGATTCCATTTCAGCAATGTTATCCTTATCTAAGTGGTATTCTTTGTTTGCTTTGTTTCCAAAGCGGTCAACAACCTGAATGGTAAATTTCTCTTTGTTTTCAATGTCCACGGTTGCCGTAAACGTAGGATTGAGGTCTTCAGGCCTGTAACTGGCTATAACATCATCAATCATGATGAGGTCGATCAGACTTTCGTCTTTAATTTTCCCTTCAATGTAAAGGTAAGGGCCTTCTTCACTTAAAATTATTTCATTATTTTCTGAAGCATATGGCGCTAAAACAGATATATCCGGTGCTTCAATTTCCGTTCGCTTAACAGTAAATGTTGTTTGAAGCACATTATCATAAATATCAGTAGCCGAAATGGTAATCAATTCACTGGGATCGATTTTTACAGATGCATCAAATTCAAATGTTTGGTTATCCCGCTTTGTAACCGGGATGTTCTGGTCATTGATAGCAAGGCGGCGGATGGCGTTATCATCTGTCAGAATCCCGTTCAGTTGCACCATTGCTTTGTCCGTTGGTACTTCAATTAATAAATTGTTCACGGGTTTGGGATTCACAAGCGTCAGTTCCGGCTTTTTAGTTTCTCTTTTTAAGTCGAACAGGCGTTGTTCTATTTTTTCAAGGCTTTGGGTTCTGTTGCCGGTTTTAACGAGAACATCTCTTACAGTTTCATAATCCCGGATTGCTGCCTTCTTATTTGATATTTCCTCGTAACATGCAGCACGCAGCGATAATGCTTCAACATCTCCCGGTTTGCTTTGAATAACTTTATTCAGATCGGCAATGGCATTTGGAAATTGAGTAAAATCAATGTAATATTTTGCACGCGACTGGTACAACGCGGTTGATTCATCGCTCAAAACAATGGCTTTTGAAATATCATCGATGGCTTGTGCGTAGTTAAGTTCGGCGCTGTGTATCTTGCTTCTGATAATATAGGCCTCTGATTGCTCCGGGTGCTGTTCGATGGCATAATTGATGTTTTGAAATGCGCTTTCTATTTCTCCGTCAGCCAGTTGAAGCCTGGCCAGGGCAATGTATGCAGGTATAAAGCTTTCATCTTCTGATATTGCTTCTTTGAAATCCTCTTTTGCCCCCTGTACAATGTTTATGTTTTCTGAGGCAATTCCATGGTAGTAATAATTGAATGCATTTGTTTTCAGATCCAACGCCTCTTTTGCCGCCCGAAGGGCTTTGTAGTAATCATTTAAGTCAATGTAAACCAATACCTTTAACTGGACTGCTTCAAGATTTTTACTTTTAATGTCAATTGCTTTGTCCAGGTAACTCAAGGCTCGCTGATACTCACCTAATTCATACAGCAACCTTCCCGCGTGGTAAAATACGTCTGTTTCTTTTTCGAAAAAACGGGTGGCTTTTATGTAATCATCCGCGGCCTGTTGAGTTTGCCCCAATTTTTCAAAAGCCTGAGCTCTGACAAGGTAGACATCTTCGTAATCAGGTTCCATTTTTAAGGCGCGGTTGTAATTCTGAATGGCCTGTTCAAAGCGGTTTTCCTTGAGGTAATCATTACCTGTTTTAAAGTATTTTTTGGCGTTTTGTGCCGACAGTGAACTGGTGAGAATCCATGCAAGCATAAACCATATGGAGAGTGCAGTAATCTTCATAGCATTAAATTCATTAGAACAATAAACCGAAAAAAGTCAGGATAAATCACAAGTTCGGTGTTAACCGAAAAATTTGCTCTAAAAATAAAACAAAAAACGAACCAATTCCACTAATGATTTAAATAATAATAGAAAAGATCGTCATTTATTTTTATTTTTTTTGTAGCCTGTTTGTCAATCAAAGGAGCCTTCACTCCGGATTTAAACTCTTTTTCCCCGATAAATACCCTTGCTTCATCCCATAAACCTCTGAATATAAATGAATTTATTAATGAAGCGCCACCCTCAACGAATACCGATTGTATCTCCTTCTCATATAAGAAATGAAGGATTTCCTGAAGCAGATTTTCATTGAAATTTTGCCGGATGAAGTGGGTTCTTGCTTTTGATGTCTTTACATTTTCAGTAAATATATAGGTGAGAATTTCGTCATTGAGCAGGAAATGAGAATCATTTGTTTTACCATTCCTGTCAACCAGGAGGCGAACCGGGTTTCGTCCAGACCAGTTTCTTACGTTAAGCCTCGGGTTGTCAAGTATCGCTGTTTTGGTTCCTACCATGATTGATTGCTCCTCGGCTCTCCACTTATGGACGAGCATGCGGGCACACTCCCCTGTGATCCAGTTCGGATGCGGTTTTTCATCCGGTTGTCTGTCCCTGTCGATAAATCCATCCATGGTTTGAGCCCATTTCAGAACAATATACGGTCTTTTCTTTTCCTGAAAGCAAAAAAAACGTCGGTTCAAGTGTCTGCAATGATCTCCCAACATTCCGGTAACAACTTCAGTACCATTGTTTTCGAGAATCTCAATTCCCTTACCTGCAACTTTTTCATGGGGATCAACATTTCCGATAACTACTTTTGGGATGTTGTTTTGAATAATAAGATTTGCACAAGGCGGTGTTTTCCCGTGATGAGCACAAGGTTCAAGGTTGACATAAAGTGTTGATTTTGAAAGTAAACCTTTGTCTCTTACAGAATGAATGGCGTTCACTTCCGCGTGAGGTTCTCCTGCCTGGTGATGATATCCTTCACCTACGATCTTGTCATCATGCACGATCACACATCCAACCAATGGATTTGGCGCAGCATTGCCGAGTCCCAAAGCTGCAAGTTCAAGGCAGCGTTGCATATAAACATGGTCATTCATTTTGTCTGAATCATTCGTTTGTTAATTTCAAATATAAACCATTCATAAATATTTCTAAAAAATTATT
>CAZAMT010000037.1:0-21327 GCA_964486145.1 uncultured Bacteroidales bacterium | reverse complement strand
TGATTGAAATGAGTGCCAAATTTCAGGTTTGGTCACAAATTTTAAACACATGAAACGATATCAAAATTTTATAATATGCATTTCCAATGAATTATATCCATGAAGACCCCGAAAATGTTAATATAAATTTAATGATTATAAAAAATATTACGAATTATATTTTATACTTTTAACCTGAAAAAGGGGACAGATAATGCCGAAGACAAGAAAAATATTTGTATTGGACACCAATGTACTTCTCCATGATTATACATGTATTTACAATTTTGAAGATAATGATGTGGTTTTGCCCATTGTGGTTTTGGAGGAGCTTGATAAATTCAAAAAAGGTAATGATTTAATAAATTTTCAGGCAAGGGAATTTACCAGGGAACTGGATAAATTGTCGGGTGGCAATTTATTTAACGGTGGCGTTAAGTTGGGGCCGGGTCGGGGAAAACTCAGCATTGAAACATCAAAGCCTTTCACAAAGGAAATAACCGATTCGTTTCCTGAAAACACACCTGATCACAGGATATTGGCTATTGCCGAAAATCTTCACCGAAAGAATGCCAAAAGAAGCGTAGTACTCATTTCAAAAGACATAAATTTGCGGCTGAAGGCAAAATCCATTGGCATTGTCTCACAGGATTATGAATCCGATAAGGTACAGGATTTAAATTCACTCCAAAAGACCATTGAAACGTTTGAAAATTTTGATGATAAACTAATCAGTAGTTTATATGCCGAACCGGAGGGAGTACCGTTATCTGAATTTAATTTTGGCTTTGAACCAGAGGCGCATCAGTATTTTATTTTGAAAAACAACAGCCAAAGTGTTCTGGCCCATTTTGAACCATATAGGAACGTAATTGATCGGGTTATTAAGAACAGGGCATACGGCATTGAGCCACGAAATGCAGAGCAGGCTTTTTCAATTGATGCTCTTATGCGCGAGGAGATTCAACTGATTGCCCTAACCGGAAAAGCTGGAACAGGAAAAACTCTTCTGGCCCTTGCATCCGCGTTACACCAGGAGAAAAAATTCACTCAGGTATTTCTGGCTCGGCCTATCGTTCCACTGTCTAACAGAGATTTGGGATATCTTCCGGGAGATGTGAATGAGAAAATTGGCCCTTATATGCAGCCTTTGTTTGATAACCTTTCTGTGATTAAGCATAAGTTTAAAGAGCAAAGCAAAGAATTTAAAAAAATTGATGATATGGTAAAAAATGAAAAGCTCATGATAACACCCCTCGCATATATCCGTGGCCGAAGTCTGAGCAATGCATTTTTTATTGTTGACGAAGCTCAAAATCTCACCCCGCATGAAGTAAAAACCATAATAACAAGGGCAGGCGAGGGAACCAAAATGATTTTTACCGGTGATATACAACAGATAGACTCTCCTTACCTGGATTCAACCTCTAACGGCCTCAGTTATCTTACTGATCGAATGAAAGGTCAGAATTTATTTGCCCACGTTAATCTTGTCAAAGGAGAACGCAGTTATCTTGCTGAATTGGCAAGTAATCTGCTGTAGATTCATATTTCACCAAATTAGATAAATGGATTCTGATTGCAATTACTATCTTTGTGAATTGTAATTCATTGTCTTTTTGTAAATTCAGGGTTGATGATGGAAAGAGGATGAATATCAACCAATAATTTACTTTCAAACATTTGTTAATGTTCCCGGGGATCCGGCCCGGAAAATATAAATATTTCAACCAATGAAGAAATTAATAATTGTTCGACACGGAAAGTCATCATGGGAATATGACGGCATTCTGGATATTGACAGACCTTTAAAACAACGGGGCATTCGGAATGGTTACGAAATGGCCCAGCGATTAAGTGAAGCAGATATTGCTCCGGATTTGATTTACAGCAGTCCGGCATCCAGGGCTTTGCATTCGGCGGTAATATTTTGTCGGCAATTGAAACTGCCATTGTCGAAATTAAATGTCATTGATGAATTTTACCATTATGACAGCAACGGTATTTTAGACATAGTTAAAAAAACATCCGATGAAATTGATTCATTGATGATTTTTGGGCATAATCCCGTATTTACAGAAATTGCAGATGGATTTGCAAAACAGGAAATTGACAATGTGCCTACTACGGGTGTGGTCATGCTATTATTTGATGTGGAACACTGGATGAGCATTTCACCGCAAAACGTGGTAGATGAAATTTTTGATTATCCTAAAAATAAAACTACTAACTTCAAATAATAGCATTTGCTGGGAAGATGTTTGATATATGGCAAAAAAACAGAAAAAAATAGTCAACAGGGAACTTAGCTGGTTATCGTTTAATGAAAGGGTATTGCAGGAAGCTCAGGATTCAACAACCCCTTTGATTGAAAGGCTCCGTTTTTTAGGAATATTTTCCAATAATCTTGATGAATTTTTCAAGGTTCGGGTTGCAACTATAAAACGGATGATTGATGTTCAGGAAGGTTCAAAACGGGTAGAAGGTGAAAAGCCCAAAACAATTCTTAACAAAATACAAAAAAAGGTAATTAAACTTCAAAATAAATTTGAATACACCTATCAGAACATTTTGAGAGAATTGGAGCATCATAACATTTTTATCATAAATGAAATGGAACTCAATCCGGAACAGGCAATTTATGTGAAAAGATTTTTCAAAGAAAAAATTCAGCCTTTTCTTACTCCCATTATGCTTCACAATGTTGAGGAATTTCCTGATTTAAAGGATAAATCAATATACCTGGCAACAAAACTCACCAGTTCAAAACGTGATATTGAAGACGAATATGCATTGATTGAAATACCAACATATGAGATCTCGAGGTTTATCGTACTTCCTGATGAAAGTGATCGAAAGTTTATTATTTTATTGGAAGACATTATTCGGTTTTGTCTCGATGATGTGTTCGCACTTTTTAATTTTGACACATTTGAGGCCTGGACAATAAAATTGACCAGGGATGCTGAACTTGATATGGATAATGATCTGAGTAAAAGTATTCTTGAGAAAATTTCCCATAGCCTTGGAAGCAGAAAACAGGGACAGCCGGTGCGCTTTGTATTTGACAATGCCATTGCAAAAGATCTCATGGATTACATTATCACCAAGCTCGATTTGGATGATGATGATAACCTCATTCCGGGAGCACGGTATCATAATTTTAAAGATTTTATGAAGTTCCCGAACATTGGGGGACCGGAACTGGTGTATAAAAAAGAAGTTCCGTTAGGACATAAGGATGTGAAATACCACAAAAGCATTTTACATGTTATTGCCCGAAAGGATATTATGCTGCATGTGCCATACCAAAGCTTCGATAATTTTATTAACCTGTTGAGAGAAGCATCCATGGACCCAAAGGTCCGTGAAATAAAAATGACGATTTACCGGGTTGCACAAAACTCCAAAGTAATGAATGCACTTATAAATGCAGCTAAAAATGGTAAAAAAGTTACTGTTGTTGTAGAATTACAGGCACGGTTTGATGAAAAATCAAATATTTACTGGTCAAAGAAACTGGAAGAGGAAGGAGCGAGGGTGTTGTTTGGAATAGCCAACCTTAAAGTCCACAGTAAGTTACTTTTAATTAGCCGTAAAGAAGGAACAAAAGTGGTGAACTATGCCAGTGTTGGTACCGGAAACTTTCATGAAGGCAATGCAGGTGTTTATTGTGATTTATTCCTGTTAACGATGGATCGACGTATTGCAAATGAAGTAGCAAAAGTCTTTGATTTCTTCGAAAACCCATATAAGACATTCATATACAGGAATTTACTTGTTTCTCCGTTATACCAGAGAAGAAAAATATATCAGTTGATCGATAATGAGATTAGAAATGTAAAAGCTGGGAAGGAGGCGTACATTATTTTAAAAATTAACAACCTGGTTGATAAAGAAATGATTTATAAACTTTATCAGGCTTACAATCAGGGTGTAATCGTGAGGCTAATTGTACGGGGAATTTGTTGTTTGATGCCGGGTGTAGAGGAACTTAGCAAGGAGATAGAAGCGATTAGTATTGTGGATAAGTACCTTGAACATGCAAGGATCCTGGTGTTTTGTAATGAAGGAGATGAACTTTATTTTATTTCGTCTGCTGACTGGATGCCACGTAACCTTGACCGCAGGATTGAAGTCACAGCTCCAATTTACAGCCCCGAAATTAAGCAAGAACTAAAAGATATAATCGAAATTCAACTGAGGGATAATGCCAAGGCACGCATTATCAACGAGGCTCAGGACAATCCTTACAAACCAGGAAACCCCGGTGAAATGTCATTTCGTTCACAGGAAATTACTTATCAGTATTACAAAAAGTTGTTAATGAAATCCTGATGAATTTCTATACTCATCGCACTTTTTCTTTCTGAATGTAGTATTATTTATATTTTTGTTCAAAAATTATTATAGCATGGACTTTGAAAAACTATGTATTTCAACCATATTAATTGTAAAGAATGTTGGGAAATATATTCGTGAAGAACGAATGAAATTTACATCGGATGGAATTGAATCAAAAGGATTGCACAATTTTGTTACCCACGTTGATAAAGAGGCTGAAAAACAACTGACCGATGAACTGGGTAAACTGCTACCTGAGTCGGGATTTATAGGAGAAGAAGGTGTTACCAGTAAAACATCGGATAATTATAATTGGATCATTGATCCACTTGACGGTACCACTAATTTTATTCATGGTGCACCACCATATGCCATTAGCGTGGCATTAAAAGTGAACAATGAAATTGTTATAGGTGTTGTTTACGAAATATGCATGAATGAATGTTTTTATGCCTATAAGGGATCAGCAGCGTATTGCAATGATAAAAAAATAACTGTATCAAATACAGCAAAAGTAATTGATGCGCTTGTAGCCACCGGATTTCCCTATACCAATTTTTCTCGTTTGCAACCATTTCTCAATTCAATGGTACATTTTATGAAAGCATCACACGGAATAAGGCGACTGGGTTCGGCAGCTACAGATATTGCTTATGTTGCTGCTGGAAGGTATGATGCATTTTATGAATATGGTTTGCATCCATGGGATGTTGCCGCCGGAGCACTTATATTGAAACAGGCAGGTGGTAGGGTTGCAGATTTTAGTGGTGGTGATAATTTTATTTTTGGCGAAGAGATAATAGCGACAAATGCTGGTATCTACAATGAATTTCTTCACGATATCCAGGAAATAATGGTAAAAGAAAAACGCTCATCTAAATGAAAAATTTAGGTTATAGACTAGTCTATGCCTTTCTTTGGTTATTGACGCTTCCTCCTTTACGATTTTTGTATTTGATTTCGGATGTTTTATTCTTCATCAACTATTATATCATAAAATACCGTAAAAACGTTGTATTTCAAAATTTAAAAAATGCGTTTCCGGAGAAATCAGACAAAGAAATTTCAAACATTGCAAAATCCTTTTACCTTCATTTGAGTGATTTTCTGATTGAATCAGTGAAATCCATCCACCTAAGCAGAAAACAAGTGGATAAACGAATGAAATTTAAGAACCTCGGGTTATTTGAAGAATTGTATAAACAAAACAAAGATATTGCGCTAATTTCAGGGCACTATGGAAACTGGGAATGGTCGATTAACCTGCCGGAAAAAATAAAACACATCCCTCTGATCATTTATCATCCCTTGAAAAATGCATTTTCTGATGAACTCATCAATGGCCTACGTAGCAAATTCGGTATGCATATGGTTCCAATGAATCAGATTCTAAGGGAAGCCATTGCAAACATGAAAATGGATAAACGCATCATGATTTGGTACCTGGGTGATCAACGGCCGCCAAGAAACAGTAAATTTTGGATAAAATTTTTAAATCAGGATACTGCTTTTTATCTCGGTGCCGAAAAAATGGCTGTGAAATTTAATCAGGCGGTGGTTTTTATGGATATCCAAAAAGTGAAAAGGGGATATTATGAAGCGGAATTTAAATTGTTGTTTCGCGATGGAAAAGAAACATCTGAACATGAAATAACCCTAACACAGGCAAACCTGCTTGAGAATATCATCCGGGAAAAACCGGATTACTGGCTATGGTCACACAGACGGTGGAAACATAAACCTCCTGAAAATGTCGAAAATGATTGATATCGCCGTAGTCATACTCAACTGGAACGGAGTTGATTTCCTAAAAAGGTTTCTTCCCGGAGTTGTGCAAAACACATCGGTTACGGGTATGAAAGTTGAGATTGTTGTTGCTGATAATGCATCCACTGATGATTCTGTAGAATACTTGAAAAATAAATTTCAGAATATCAGGTTGATTCAAATGGAAGAGAATTTTGGTTTTGCTAAAGGCTATGATCTGGCGTTAAGACAAATCCGGGCAAGGTATTTTGTGCTTTTGAATTCCGATGTTGAAACTCCGGCTGGTTGGCTAATACCATTGATTGAATACATGGAAAGGCATCAGGATGTTGCTGTATCCATGCCAAAACTGATTTGGGAACAAAACAGGCAATATTTTGAGTATGCAGGAGCGGCTGGCGGTTTTATCGATGTTTATGGTTATACTTTTTGTCAGGGACGAATTTTTGATACCCTTGAAAAGGATGAAGGACAATACGATCAGATAAAAGAAATATTTTGGGCAACTGGCGCCTGCTTTGTCATTCGATCGGATGTTTATTTTGACTCCGGTGGTTTGGATCATCGTTTTTTTGCACATATGGAAGAAATAGATCTTTGCTGGCGCATTCACCGGATGGGGCATAAAGTTGTTTATCTGCCGGATTCAGAGGTTTACCATGTTGGAGGAGGAACTTTACCAAGCACAAATCCATTCAAAACCTATCTGAATTTTCGGAATAATCTCATTTTATTAATGAAGAACCTGCCGTCCAAAGCGCTTTACCGTAGATTGTTTCAGCGATTGTTATTGGATTTTATTGCTGCTGTCAATCTTTTATTAAAGGGTAATATACGTGGTTTTTTGGCAGTTTTCAAAGCCCATTGGAAATTCTACGGGTTATTTCCTGAACTCAAACGGGAAAGAGGCACGATCAAATATGACATTTATTCCTTTCAAAACATCATCTATTTTCGGAGTATCGTTTTTGATTATTTTTTCAGGAAGAAAAAGGCTTTCTCGCAGGTTGATATGTGATTATTCAGAAAAACTATACAGAAAAGGTTCTAACTTTACCAATAATCTGAATAATTGGGAATAGTTTATCTCTCCTTCAATGGAATGAACACTAAATTGCACAAGACCCTCTACTTTTTTGCTGGTAAAAAGATGAAGATTTCCGTCAAGTCTTGTGTAGTTTGAGGCTCTGTAGAAATTATCTCCATACTTCAGATTATGCGCATCTCCGGCGTAATAACTTGCATCAAGCGAAAACAGTTTGTAGTTCAGGTGGCTCTGAGCAAATAATCCAGCAGGTGTTTGCCAGTCATAAACTCCTCGCAGTCTGTCCAATGAGAGGATAGTACCAGCCTCTATTGAAAACGCGTCAAAAAGAAGTAATTTTTTTTGGTGAATTCCTGCTGTCAGCACAATTCCAATGTTGTCCTGAATATGATCTTCGGTTGAAGAAATTCGCGGATTTGCATAATGCAGTGCAAGAAGCTGATGCCTGAAAAAGAAACTGTTCATTTCCCAGTTACCATTAATTCCAATCAGAAATGATTCCCTAATCGTGTCAGTTTGTCGGCTTGTCCAATCCAACCAACCTTCCAGTCTGCCCGCGTTTGTTTTTATTTGCAAACCCATGCCCTCCATAAACGGTCTGTAATAGCGAATCGTATCATTTAAGAGTACCCTGTTCATTGATTCGAAATTTGACCTGGGAAATACACCGATAAAAAAGCGTAGTACTTTTCCTTGCTTTGAATAATAGGCATAATATTTTGGGGCATCGTCATTTACCAGATCTCCAAATTCCCTCAGATAACTCAGCCCGGTATGGATACGGTCGCTGTCATTTAGTGATACGTTCAGACCACCGCTTAGCCGGTTTCCAAACAACGAATAATGGGGAGATAACTCATGAAAATACTCCCTGTTATCAAAAAAACCATCGTAGGTCATTTCCAGTTTTAATTGTTGACAGTAAATGTCATCAGAAACCATTAACATGCATAATGACAGGGAAATGAGAGCCAAAAACAGAGGGTTTTGTTTTTTATGGTCGGTTTTATTATTGCTTATTTCTAAAATTTTCAACAATGGTGCTTTTTATTTAATTGGAGGCATACATACACAAAATTAAAATATTAAAAGCATTATTAAACTTCAGAAAGCAACAATTCAAGGTTTGCAAATTTTTGATTGTAGTCGTTCATTGAACGTTGAATTATTTCATGGGCTTCCGAAATGCCGTATGTATGTGTAATATTGGTATTTGCTTTATTACCAGGTAAATCCTTGTATGTTAAAAAATAGTGTTTTAATCGGTCAATAACAAGTTCAGGAACGTCTTCTATGTCTTTGTAATCACCGTATACTGCATCGTTGTTCAGAACAGCGATGATTTTATCATCTGCTTCTTTTCCGTCAATCATCCTGAAACCACCAATCGGACGGGCATCTACCAGGATATCTCCGTGCATGATTTCTTTTTCGGTGAGTATGCAAATATCCACAGGATCGCTGTCGCCGGTGATTTCCGGATTGTTTGTTTTTTCAATGGCAAACTCGGCAACACTTTTTCCGCTGAATGTTTGAGGAATAAATCCGTACAAAGCCGGTACAATGTTCGAATATTTCTGAGGTCTGTCAATTTTCAGGTATCCACTTACTTTGTCTACTTCGTACTTTACTGTATCCGAGGGCACCATCTCTATGAAACATGTGATTACCTCAGGGGTTTTGTCTCCAATATCAACTCCATGCCAGGGATGTGATTTATATCGTAATCCCATCAATCGACCGATGGGATTCATCAGTTTGTTTTCCATTCCCATTATTTTCTATTTATAAATATTCAACAATTTTTTCAAGTTGATTTGTCCTTGAACCTTTAATTAAGATTTCAGCATCTAAAAATCTGTTAAATTTAATCCACTCAATTAACTTTTGCGTATTCTTAAAATAAAATATTCCTGAAATTTGATGAAAAGGTTCAAATCCTTCACCAATAAGAATGATTTTCAGGTTATCTGAACGCGCAATTTCAACGATTCTTTTATGTGCTTCATAAGAATAATCACCCAGTTCATTCATCTCTCCAAGAATAACAGTTTTATTTTTGCCACTTCTGCTCATAAAATTGCGTATGGATGCTTCCATGCTTGATGGATTTGCATTATATGCATCCAGCACAATATGGTTGCTCCCGGTATCAATGAATTGAGAACGGTTATTTGATGGTATATATGCTTCAATTGATTCCTTAATTTGAGGAAAACCAATACCGAAATATGTTCCCACTGCAACTGCAGCATTGACATTATCCAGGTTATAATCCCCAATCAGTCTGGTATTAATTTCATGTTTCTCATCGCCATAAGAATATTCTGTAATTAGAAACGGGGAATGATTGCTTTTTATAAACCCTCTGGCATAGCTGTTTTCCGTATTGCCATAATAAATTTTTGCACATTTAAGCGAATCGGAATATGTTCGCAAGTGGGAATTATCCATATTTATAAAGCATGTTCCATTTTTCTTATAAAGGTATCGGAAAAGTTCCGTTTTACCTTTGATAATGTTTTCAACTGATCCAAATCCTTCCAGATGTGCTTTTCCGATGTTTGTTATTAAGCCATAATCAGGCCTCGCAATTTCAGCAAGCGTATGAATTTCTCCAACATGGTTTGCTCCCATTTCAACAATAGCCATTTCATGTTTATCGTTCAATGATAATATGGTTAAAGGCACTCCAAGATGATTATTTAGGTTTCCTTTTGTAAAGCCAACCTTGAATTTTTTGCAAAGAACTGCTGACAGCAATTCTTTTGTTGTTGTTTTTCCATTGGATCCTGTAAGCCCCAGTACTTTGATTTGAGGTTTCAACTGTTGGATATGATAAGAAGCGAGAAGGTGCAATGTTTTTAAAGCGTTATCAACCAGAAGGCACCGGACATTTTTGCAGTACTCCTGATTATCAATTACCGCATATTTTGCACCTTTGTCCAGTGCTTCTCCGGCATATTTATTTCCATCAAAATGTTCGCCTTTAATTGAAAAGAAAATGGAATCCTTTTCAATAGTTCTTGAATCGGTTGTTATACCGGTACTTTCTTTAAAAATGTTGTATAGTTTGCTAATATTCATAACTTGTATAAAATAAAAAGCCCCATTATCCAAAGATAATGAGGCTTTTTAAAAATTATAACATTTTTTTAATATGCGGAAGGGCTTCCTACTCTTGTCATTGCACAACGGAAACCCAAGTCGTCTGAGGATTTTTCTTGATCCATAAACCGGCGGGTGCCCGGGCTTAACCAGTAAGCTCTGTCTTTCCATGAACCTCCTTTGTAAACCCTGGTTTCATCATTAACCAACGATGATGGTTTATCTGACTCTCTCAGGTACATTCTGTCCGACCCTGGTCCTTTATCAGCATCTTCGCTGGTATAATCAATGCTTGATTCGTAGTCACCATCCTTATAATTTCTATAGTCTGAACGATTATAGTTATCTCTGTTCATAGCTTCCTCTTCAGTTATTTCACGATATCTTAATCTTCCCAGGCTATCTTTTTCAGCAACATTACCTTCTTCATCACGAACAAGCGTTTTAAATACATTACCACGGAAAGGTCTGAATTCGTTAAAATCTTCAAGTGAAAGTGGGCGGTATACATCCAGAACCCATTCATTTACGTTTCCAGCCATACAATACAGGCCGTAGTCATTTGGCCAGTACGATTTTACAGGTACGGTGATAGCTCCGGCATCATTGAGGGCTCCGGCAACACCCATCATATCGCCTCTACCTCTTATGTAGTTAGCCATCATCTGGCCACGATATTTCTTATCGTCATTTCTTAAATGATGTCCATCCCAAGGATATATTCTTCGTTCATAAATTCGTTCATCAAATGAATTTCCAACGAGACCCAGTGCAGCATATTCCCATTCAGCTTCGGTAGGGAGTCGATATCTTGGAAGTAACAGACCATCTTCAAGCATCACTTTCCTGGTTTCTTTGTTTGGATCCAATGATTCAAGGTTTTGACGAACAAGACCTTCGTATTGTCCTGCAAGATATGCTTCTGTATTAAAGTTTTCTTCACCTATCTGGTTTGGATCCATTTCAAGAATTCCTTCTTCGATAAGGATCATTTCATTGACCCTGTCAGTTCTCCATGAACAATAATCATTGGCCTGTAACCAGTTTACACCAACCAGTGGGTATGTATTGTATGCCGGATGTCGAAAATAATATTCAACATAGGGTTCATTGTATGCCATGGGGTCTCTCCATACCAGAGTATCAGGAAGTGCTTTTCTGTGAACTTCCGGATAGTCTACGAATACACGAGATAACCAGTACAGATATTCACGATAATCAACATTTCGTACCTCGGATTCATCCATATAGAAAGATGCAACGGTAACACGTCGGGGCACATTGTTCCAGTCGTACATTACATCCTGCTCAACACGGCCCATGGTGAAAGAACCACCTTCCACGAAAACAAGACCCGGTCCGGCTTCCTGTTCATAACCCGTTTTAACTTCAAATCCGCCAAGATCTGGATCATTATATGACCAGCCAGTAGTTTGCGATTCCTTGAGGTCTTTTCCTCCACCACCGCAAGCGGCCAGTACAATAAACGCTACAAAGATTGCCGAAAAAGCGCTTAATTTATTTTTCATGATTGAAAGGTTTTTATATTAAAATTAAAATTTTTTTTTATACTATCTGCAAATTTTATAACTAAATTTCCGGACATTTTATTGCCCGATATTTTTTACTTTTTTCGTTATACTCGAACTTCCATAAAAAAGTTACTTCATGTGCGCCACTATTTTTAACTTTAACTCCACTCCATGGCGCTGATACGTCATAACTATAAACAAAGTTATACGAAGACTGCAAAAATCCAACGGATATTGAAAAAGAATCAAAATTAAACCCCAGATTTTGCCTAAAATGCAAGCCAAATAGGAAAGGTGATTTGATCATATTCGCACCGTACTGAAGTTGCTGATGAATTCCCTGCTGCATGAAACTGAATGCAGGGGATATAAATAAATCAGGCTGATATATTGTATTATAACCAATTGGAATATGACCACCTGTATGGATATTAATAATCATGTCTTTCTTAAATCCGGATCCGGCTCCTGAAACATAAATTGGATTGGTTATATGCTTAGCTGAAAAACCGGCATCGATATAGCGATATCTTCCCCTAAAACCTAAACCAAAATCCAGGTATGTTTTATTTAAACCGTTTACAAATTCCGTGGGATCCTCAAATGTCAGGCCTCCTGTTTGATAATTACGTTGAGAAAATGTTGTAACAAATCCGAAATTAAAAGATGAATAAGAACTCACTTTAACATGATACCCAAAAATTACATCCATATTTAATTCATTGATGACTCCATTTCCCTGTGCATCATTCGAAATGTTCACGCCAATTCCGCTGTTTAGCGAAGGAAGCAAATGATTGTATGAAATACTGTAGTTTTTATATGGAGCATCAAGCCCGGGCCACTGGTTTCGATAATTTAAGATTAATGAGGGTTGACTCAAAAAAGTAACATTGGCAGGATTGAGTGTTAAAAAAGATAAGTAATTCTGTGACGTAGGAAGATCCTGGGCATGAGTATGCACATACCTTAAAAATAGAAAGAGGAACGTGATATATCGGAAATGTATTTTCGTGATGAATTTCAATTTTAACGTAGAATTAACATTAACCAATGCTATTATTTATAATATTTACTCTTGTACAACGTTAATATGAGCAGTAATATTATCTATTTTTACCGCTCATTTCATTAATTAAATTTCTAAGTGATGAAACTAAAACCGAAGATAGCCCATTATCTTATTCTTTTACTATTCGTTTTTTCTTTTCTTTTCAATTTGGAATTGAATGCACAAGAAGTAAAAATTACCTGGGGGCAACTACCTGTGATTAAGGAGAATATAAGCCCTGAGCATGACAGTCCGGAATGGGTGAGCTATTTTTATTTTGATGGAGCATCTTATCCGGATGTGCAAAATATGTTACCACATTACTATGAAATTTTGCCAAACAGCAATTATGATGCTGGCTCTATCCAAATTTCAGATGTTGTTTATGATACCATCAGTTTTTCAGATTTCCTTGATACTAAAGGAATTCACAAACTTGATACTTCAATTACGATTTCAACGAAATTGTTGTACGACCGGAAACAGACAAAACTAAGTTATTCGTTTATCCCGATGGTTAAAAAAAAGGATCATCTATTATTGGTACAATCCTTTCAATTACAATACAATTCATTACCTGAACTAAAAAGTATGATTGTTCCTGTTACCGGAGAACAAAAACAATTGACTTCACCATTAAAATCAGGAGAATGGTATAAGATCAGACTAAAGAAAACAGGAATTTACAAAATTACTTTTGACGAATTAATAAACCTGGGTATATCAAATCCCTCCAATGTTCGCATTTATGGTAATGTTGGTGGACAACTTCCTTTTAACACCAATGAACCAAGAGTTCAGGGATTACAGGAGAACCCGGTTTATGTTTATACAGGTAGCGATGGCGCCTTTAACAGCGGTGATTATCTTCTTTTTTACGGACAGGGCCCGGATAGATGGAAATACAGCGAATTTGATGAAATGTTTGTGCACAAAATTCATGATTACAGCGAGAATGCCTATTATTTTCTAACATCGGATCTTGGCAAAGGAAAGCGCATTGATACTGCCGATGATGTTTCGGGAACACCGGAAATTACATTTCAGGATTATATTTATGGACTGTTTCATGAAGAAAATAACAAAAACCTGACAGCATCCGGGCGTCAATGGTTCGAAACGTTGCCGACAAATCAATTGGATGTACCTTTTCGTGTACCCGATATCGTAACCTCCCGGGATATGAAAATGAAGGCGCGGGTGGTTGGTCGTTCAAAAGGGTCAAGTTCATTTAATGTATATTTTGACGATATGATGATTGGTGATATCGGAATTTCGGCAGTAAATCTTGGAAGCCATGAAAGTGATTATGCAAGAGCAGGTACCGTTAAAAAAAATGTTTCACCATCATCGGATGACTTTCAAATCAGGGTCAGGTATAACCGACAAACAAATGAGGATAAAGGATACCTTGATTATATCATGGTAAATGCATATCGACGGTTAAAAATAAACGATGAGCCTTTGCTTTTTCGACAATTTCTTTCGAATGAAAAACTTGCCCGATTTGAAGTGCTGGGAGCATCGGAAAATACCATCATATGGGATGTAACTGACCCTCATTCTGCAACACGGGTTGATCACAGTTATACGGGAGGAGTGTTGAATTTTAGCGTACATATGAACTCCGTCAAAGAATTTATTGCTTTTAACCTGTCCCACAATTTTCTGAAACCAGAATTTATGGAAGACCCGGTTCCTAACCAGGATTTGACAGGAATGGAACCTGTGAATTATATAATTGTAACTCACCCCGATTTTATTGATCAGGCAAATGAACTGGCAAAAATACATCGTGATAAAAGTCAATTGACAGTTGCCGTTGTTACCCCCCAGCAAATTTACAACGAGTTTTCCTCCGGGGCACCCGATGTTTCAGCAATTCGGGATTTTTTCAAATGGGTGTACGACAAAGATGATCCATCGAACCCAATCTTTAAATATGCGCTTTTGTTTGGAGATGGCACCTATGATAATAAGAATAAGGATGCCAGTTCAAATTTTATTTTAACATACCAGTCCAATGAGTCCTTGCATCAAACCAGGTCTTTTGTAGCAGATGATTTTTTCACATTTCTTGATCCCAATGAAGGTGATGTTGGAGGAACCATGGATATTGGAATTGGCCGATTCCCCGTTCAGTCAGAGGCTCAGGCGATAGCAATTATTGATAAGATTAAGAAATATCTCGATTCAGGAACCATGAAACCCTGGCGTAATCGCCTGTGTTTTATTGGTGATGATGAAGATAATAATATTCACATGGATCAGGCCGACAGGTTAACCAGAAAAATGAATGCCAACCACCCGGAATTTCAAATTCATAAGGTATATCTGGATGCCTACCGCCAGCAGGTTTCTGCCAATGGAACCAGTTATCCGGAAGTGGAAAAGAATATTTTTGATGCTCTTGAAAATGGCACCCTGGTTTTTAATTATACCGGCCATGGAAGTGAGAATGGTCTGGCCCACGAACGTATTATTTTAAAAGGAGACATCCAAAACTGGAAAAATGCACCCTATTTTCCTCTTTTCATTACGGCTACCTGCGAATTCAGCAGATTTGATAATAACGATAAAACAACAGCAGGTGAATGGGTGCTGTTAAATCCCGATGGCGGAGGTATAGCATTGCTTACAACAACCCGGCTCGTCTATTCCAGCGATAATTTTACGCTTAATAATAATTTTTACGATTATGTATTTCAACAGGACGAGGAAGGCAGGAAATACAGGTTTGGTGATATTTTGCGGTTGTCAAAGAATTCAATGCAGGGGACCAATAAAAGAAATTTCACCTTGCTTGGTGATCCCGCGCTGGCATTAAATTATCCCTTGCACAAGGTGTATACCGACAGCATCAATGAAATCCCGGTAACAGAAAGAGCGGATACCATTAGTGCTTTTTCGCGCGTGACCATTTCAGGTTTTGTAGGAGATTCTGACGGGAATCGCTATGATGGTTTTAATGGTTCCGTGTACCCGGTCATCATGGACAAGCAACAGGAGATTACTACGCTGAATAACGACGGTAAAGGAACCTATACATTTAAAGTAAGAAACAATGCCATTTATAAAGGAGAGGCGTCTGTAAAAGATGGTCGTTTCAGTTTTTCATTTATGGTTCCCAAAGATATTGGTTATAGTATAGGACAGGGAAAAATAATATATTATGCAGAAAACCAGAGTGTTGATGCGCATGGCTATGACACCGCGATTTATATTGGCGGTACACCTGATCAATTAATTGTTGATGATACAGGTCCCAGCATCAAGTTGTTTCTTAATGATTCAAATTTTGTTAACGGAGGCATTACTGATGCCAATCCCAAATTATTTGCAACAGTTGCTGATGAATCAGGAATTAATGCAACCGGAGCCGGAATCGGGCATGACATTGTTGCTTATTTAAATGGTAATACCAGCGAAGTTTTTGTGCTAAATGAATATTATGAAACTCTTCAGGATAAATTTACTGCCGGAACCATTACGTATCCCTTGCAAAATCTGGAAACCGGCTGGCACACCCTAACACTGAAAGTTTGGGATATTATCAACAACTCATCAGAACAAACCATCGAATTTCAGGTGTTGGCAGATGCAGATCCGGTGATCGAAAATGTATTTAATTATCCAAACCCCTTCATGTCAACAACCCGGTTTAATGTTGAACATAACATGTCAGGTCAGCAATTGCAGGTAATTATTGAAATTTTTGATTTATCAGGACGGGTAATCCGTAGAATTGAAAACAACTTATTTGCTGGTGGATACAGGCTGGAGCCGATTATCTGGGATGGAACAAATGCCCAGGGTGAACGACTTGAAGGAGGAATTTATCCGTACAGGGTTACCCTTGAAAATGAAATTGGAGATTCTGTTCAAAAATTTTCCAAATTAATACTACAATAATCAAATTTTCGTTCTTGTTAAAATCATTTATATTTGTTCGATAAAATCTAATGGAATGTCAGTAAGAAAATTGTTTATATTCATGGTAGCATCTTCCTGTTGGGCAGCAGCTACTTTTTCTCAGTCGCAGCGGTTTACCAGGGAATCCTTTGCTGAAAAATTCAATCCTCAACTCACAGCAGTGCCGTTTTTAACAATTGCCCCGGATTCAAGGGCCGGCGCTATGGGTGATGCAGGTGTTGCATCCACTCCCGATGTTCATTCACAGCACTGGAATGCTGCCAAATATGCATTTATAGAGAGCGATGCCGCAGTATCACTTTCGTATGCGCCATGGCTCAGGCAACTTGGTATCAACGATATAAATCTGCTTTACCTGGTTGGTTATAAAAAACTGGATGAACGCCAAACGATCAGTGGTTCATTGCGGTATTTTTCGCTTGGAGAGATAATTTTTACTGATATCGAAGGAATTCCACAGGGAAACTACAATCCCAATGAATTTGCCATTGATGCAGGCTATTCGCTGCAACTATCTGAGCGGTTTGCGGGAAACATTTCATTTCGCTTTATTCGCTCGGATTTAACCGGAGGAAGAAGTTTTTCAGGTTCGGGAGAGTCAAAAGCAGGAATTGCCGGAGGTGCTGATCTCGGTTTTTATTACCAAAACAATGATATCGAACTTTCCGACAGGGATTCGGAACTTGCCTGGGGTATCCAGTTGTCAAATATGGGTACCAAAATTTCCTACAATGAAAATAAAACGCCAGATTTTTTACCTATCAACATGAGGCTTGGGGGAAGATTAACAACGCATATGGATGAGTATAACTCCTTTTCTTTTATGGTTGATCTGAACAAATACCTGATTCCCACTCCTCCATTTTATTATGATGCTGATTCAAACGAAGTTGTAAAAGAGGATCCGAGTGTTGCTTTTATTAAAGGATATGATCCTGATGTTTCTGTTCCCCTGGGGATGATCCGCTCATTTTACGATGCTCCTGGCGGCATTAAAGAGGAATTAAAAGAAATTATGTATTCACTCGGCGTAGAGTATATGTACAGGGATCAGTTTGCTATACGGGCCGGCTATTTCCATGAAGCAGAATTGAAAGGCAACAGGAAGTATGTTACGCTCGGTGTGGGTATACGTTTGAATGTTTTTGGTCTTGATTTTTCATATCTTGCTCCAACTACTGGTCAAAACAATCCCCTGGCGAATACTGTGCGCTTTACCCTATCGTTCAATTTTGATGGCAATCAGTAATGAAAGTGCGGGTTGGTTTCGGCTACGATGTGCATCGACTTGTTGATGGCCTGCCGTTCGCGCTCGGAGGCATTACCATAAAACATTCCAAAGGCAGTTTGGGACATTCCGACGGCGATGTTTTGATTCATGCAATTTGCGATGCTTTGCTGGGAGCAGTTAATCTCAGAGATATTGGGTATCATTTCTCTGATAAATCAGAAGAATTCAAGGGAATTGATAGTAAAATCTTATTGAAAAGAACCTATGATTTAATATTGAAAAAAGGCTTTATCCTGCAAAACATGGATGCTACCGTTTGTTTGCAATCCCCAAAAATTAACAACCTCATTCCTGAAATGAAATCCACGTTGGCCGATACAATGAATATAAGTGAAGATGATATATCTATAAAAGCAACAACTACTGAGAAAATGGGTTTTGTTGGAACCGAAGATGGCGTGTCAGCTTATGCTGTTGTTTTAATTAGTAAGTAACGGGAAGTTGCAAAAGTTTCTCTGTATTTATAGTGTCGAAATCATTTCATTCTCTTACGGTTTCCAAAAAAACAGTTTCCGGGTATTTTGGCAAGATTCCTTTTTTGTTTGGTATATGTAAACTTTTATTAGGAAATCTGGTTGATATTTGCAAAAACCATCATCCGTTGCAACAAAAAAATTGTATGAATTATTCACTGGTATTGGGAGCAAGTCCAAATCCCACCCGAATTTCTCACATGGCCGTTAAAAGTCTTTTACGAAGAAAAATACCGGTTTATGCTGTGGGAAAGAGAAAGGGTACCATTGATGGCGTTGACATACAAACAGGTAAACCAAAGCTAAAAGATGTACATACGGTCATGCTTTATGTATCTCCCAAAAACCAGGTAGAACTGTATGATTACATACTTAATCAAAACCCCAGACGAATCATTTTCAATCCTGGTACGGAAAACCAGGAATTCATTGCAATGGCAAAAAGTGAGGGTATTGAGGTTGTGTTGGCTTGTGGGCTGGTGATGTTAAATACGGGCGTTTACTAGCATTTATTTAATATAAAGAAGGATGGGTGTTATTGATCATCATACCGGTAATGCGCAAACAGGACTTAAAGTAATGTATTTTTCACATGCAGCATGCAGTGTTTGCAAAGTTTTAAAACCAAAAGTAACCCTGATGGTAAGGAATGAATTTAAAAACGTAATGTTTGAATACATCGACATTCGGAAACAACCTTCAGTGGCTGCGGATTATTCGGTTTTTACGGTCCCCACAGTATTATTGCTTGCCGATGGAAAAGAGATGCTTCGGTTTGTCAGAAATTTTGGCATTGATCAAATTCGGGAAAAACTAACCCGGTATGTTCAATTGTATGGTTAAACCTATTCGGAATAGTTTAATTTCTGCTATATAATGCTGTAACGTTATCCAGGGTTCCGCTTCCTTCATCCACAGTATACTCAAACCGAATTGAGTTGTAGGAGTTATTTACAAATCCCCCGCCTTTAATTTTATGCCCATCAACAGTTTGCAATGGGATCTGAATGTTTCGGTTGGTAAGAGTTGCATAAATCTCCTGGTCAAATCCAAGCTGATAGAAATTATTGATATAAATCGTTACTGAATCACCTGGTTCTTTTGAGATATCGGACAAATAAGGATTTGATTCTCCGTATAACTGACTTGTTTCTTCGCATCTCCAGGTATCTGCAATTTTATCGCGCTCATCATCGCTGTCAATGCTAAAATCGTCCAGTTCGCAGGAAGACAGCAGTACAATGCTTACAACGAGTAATGTGGGAAATTGATGTTTGCGATTGCCTTTCATATCAATGATGGATTGTTTTCACAAATATAAAAAAAACTTACATAGTTAAATTTCCCGTTTGATGTTAAAATTCTCAAGATATTCGGATACCCGTTTTAAAAACAATCCGCCCAGAGAACCGTCAACAACGCGATGATCATAGGTTAGGGAAAGAATCATAATATCCCTTATACCAATACTCTCTCCATGATCGGTTTTCACGACAGCAGGTTTTCTTAAAATGGCGCCTGCTGCCAGGATGGCTACCTCGGGCTGGTTAATGATGGGTGTTCCGCTCACGTTGCCAAATGATCCCAAATTGGTGATCGAAAAAGTACCATTTTTTATTTCAGAAGGTTTTAATTTGTTTTCCCGCGCGCGTTTAGCTAAATCATTAACCTCTGTTGCAAGACCAGGCAATGTTAATTGATCGGCATTTTTTATAACCGGAACAATAAGATTGCCGTTGGTAAGGGCAGTAGCCATACCCACGTTGATATCTTTTTTAACAAGAATCTTATCCTGATCAACCGAAACATTGATGAGCGGATAGTCTTTCAGGGCTTTTGCCACTGACTCGATGATCAGTGGAGTGTACGTGAGTTTCTCATGGTATTTATCAGCAAAAGCTTTTTTTACTGAATTTCTCCATTGCACCAGGTTGGTTAAATCAGCTTCAACAAAGGATGTAACATGGGGTGAGGTAAGCACCGATTTTACCATATGCTCTGCTATTAGCTTTCGCATGCGGTCCATTTCAATTATCTCAACTCTTGGATTTTCCGATGAGCCATTATTTTTTTTAATTTTAACCGAGGGGCTTTGAAACCCAGGGGAAGGATGGGGGCGGCCACCCCTGGTAGAATTTTGCAGGCTGCTTTGGTCAGCAGTTGAGGTGAGACGCCTGTTCAAATAATCGAGTACATCATGTTTGGTTAATCGGCCATTGGCACCACTACCAGGAATAGCCGAAAGCTCTTCGAGGCTGATGTTGTTTGTTTTTGCAAGATTTCGAATAAAGGGGGAGATATACCTGTCCTGTAATTCGATTTTGATTTTATTGCTCAGAACCGGGCTGGGTTGTTTAAAAACAGGTGTTTCTTCAGGCAAATTTGATTGCTCATTTTCAAACGGGGTTTCCACTTGTTCAGGAATTCTATCCTGGACATATTCCGGTTCCTCGTCATCAACTGGTGCCTGTGCATCTGTGGCTATAACAGCCAGTACTTCTCCAATTTTCGGTGTTTCACCTTCTTTGGATATAATTTTTTTAATTGTTCCTGCTGCGGGAGCCGGGATTTCTGAATCAACCTTGTCGGTAGCAATTTCAACAAGTGGTTGATCCTCTTCTACAACATCACCTTCTTCAACCAGCCATCTTGTAATTGTAGCATCTGTTATACCTTCACCCATTGCGGGTAGTAATACCTCAATTGTGGTCATGAAAAAAAAATTTAAAATTCGAATTCAAAGGTTTAGCCTTATTAATTCATGGGTTTGGTCTAAAAAGCCTTCAAACTGCTGATTTTTGTTG
>CAZAMT010000036.1:0-21808 GCA_964486145.1 uncultured Bacteroidales bacterium | reverse complement strand
TTAATTACACCTTTCATATAATCGGGAGCTTTCGGAACTTTGGTAATTTTGGTCAACTCCAGAATGTTAAGCACTTTGCCAACATTGGCTGCGAATATCTCATCTCCTAATTTAAAAGATAAATAGGAATTTAATTTAACTGTAACCTGATTTTCCATAAGTATTATACTTTTAATGTGTGGGTCTTACGAAAATTGTTTAAACAAATTATCAATCACTTATACAAACTGATTCTAAAATAGTTATTGAGTTCTGTTACCTGATTTCGGTGATATATATCATTTTAATAATGAAATGCCCGCTGTGACAAAAAGCTGAGGTTTATTAGTTTACCTAATAATTCGAATGGCAGGAGAAAAAATTAAATTGCGGATTAACGGTTAATGACAAGTTTTGAATGGATGTTTTATTCGAATGGTTGTATTTCCATTTGTTTAATGGTTACATTTTTAAAATAAAAATGGATAATTTCCGAAAAGGAATGACCCTGGTTTGCCATTTCCATCGCTCCTTCCTGGCTCATACCAACTCCATGTCCGTAACCGCGTCCTTTGATCAAAATGGAAGTACCACTATCATAAACCGAAAAGAAAGATGAGCGCAGGTTCCAGTCTTTTCGAATTCTCGTGTAGGGAACTTTCAGGTTTCCAATGCTGTAATACTTTTCTCTGCCATCTATAATTCTGGTAAAGTTGTCGGGGACGGAGTTGTGTGGCATATATTCCGAAAAGTAATTTTGCCATTGTTTTCGGTTGATGATTTTTTGCCACTTGCTGTTTCTTCCAACAAGTGAATATGGGTCTTTGAATGATTGAAGATAAGGCAGGTCAACAAGCCATACGTTTGTGGCGTCTTGTGTAAATCCGCCTGAGTTGGAATGATAAGCAGCCGTAATAAGTTTTTTTTCGTTGTCAACCACAATGAGGCCATCCGTTTTTTTTACTGCATCATAAATGATTTGACTTTTTGTCGCGATTCCTTTGAAGGCCTGGCAATGTGTTCCATCGCAAAGGTTGAAACTTTCCTCCATGTGCCGGTTTTTGTTCGCAGCAGCATATGTTCTGCAGAGCAGAGCCTGGGCTTTGTAATATTCCGGAAATGAAGAAGGTCCCCCTTCCGCTTCAACAACTCCGGCGAGATATTCATTAAAGGTTAGTTGATTAATAATTAGCAACCTGTTGAAATCAACTGAAACAGAGATATTGTCAATGTATGTACGTGGTTTCAAAACAGGGTTTACCGGCCGAATTCGAATTTCAGAGTCTCCCCCTGAAATAAATGACAGATGGGAATATGTTTGGTTTGCTTCCCCTTTGATATTTACGGATATGGCATTTCCAACAAGACTTACATACATGTTTTCATGTTTATTGAGATTTTGAATTTCCTGTCCGTTTTGTCTTAATGAATAGCTACCTTTCACAATGGATATTACGAAGGATGTAACTGAGTAATCGTTAAACAGACTAATGTTAATTTTCTGAGAATAAGTGTCGATGGAAAAAATAATCAAAACAGATACTAAAAAACACCTCATTTTCTATTCATTAACAAAATTGTAAATGCCACGGGCAGTTTTTCTGGAAGCACCTGCATTGCCCAGTATGGATTTCATTTCTTTATAATCTTTTTTAATTCTTTTGTAATGGGATTCATTTTTCAGGATTTGTTTTAGCTCACGGGTTGCTATGACGGCCACGTTATGCTGCAGAATTTCTTTGACCGATGCTCTGTTTAAAATGATGTTCACCAATGCAAAATATTTGATTTTAATGGTTCCTAACCAGATAAACACCTGTCCGATGTTATATGACATGGGATTTGTTTTGTATATCACAACCTGAGGTACGTCAAACAACGCTGTTTCCAGGGTAGCTGTTCCTGAAGTAACAACAGCCGCATGCGCCTTACTTAGCAACTCATACGTTTTATTATGAACAATATGAACATTTGAATCTTTCAGAAATTCCTGGTAATAGGAAATCGGTATGGAAGAAGCTCCGGCCACAATAAACTGATATTCGGGAAATGATTTTGCAACTTTTATCATTTCAGGTAAAAGCATGTTTATTTCCTGGTAACGACTTCCTGCTAACAATGCAATTATTGGTTTATCGGTATTTCTTAATTCATCAATTTCTTCTTCATTCTCCTTTCGGTCTGATTTGAAATTTTCCACAGCATCCACCACCGGGTTTCCAACGTAGGTTGTTGCATTGTACCCAAATTTTTTGTAAAAGTCAATTTCGAAAGGGAAAATGCAAAACAACCTGTCAACATATTTTTTTATTTTATAAACTCTTGATTCCTTCCATACCCATGCTTTTGGCGAAATGTAATAGCAAACACGTAAATTCAATTTTTTTGCGAATCTTGCCATTCGCAGGTTAAATCCCGGATAGTCAATCAGTATAAGTACATCAGGTTTAAACCGTTGGATATGTTCCTTGCATAGCCTGAAATTACGCATGATGATCCGGATGTTCTGCACTACTTCAATAATTCCCATGAATGCAAGCTCCCGGTAATGTTTTAGAATGTTAGCACCTTCATTCTCCATGAGATCACCTCCCCAGCCCTGGAAAATGGCACCTCCGTCCAATTTTTTTAATTCTTTAACCAGGTTTGACGCGTGCAAATCACCCGATGCTTCCCCGGCAACAATAAAGTATTTCATTAAACACTGCTTTTTTTGAATGTTCTGCTAAGGTTTTCAGCTACTAAAGCATCACCCTCAAAAGAAGTACAATGATAGTAAAAATAAAAGTTGCTACTAACACACCGCGGGCAGATCTTAACCGGTTGGTCCAAATGAAGATGAAGAATACCAGCAGATTGGCCAGCCCACATAAACTGAGGATTTTAGTGAGAACATTTTTTTCATTTAGTAAATAAAAAAAATCAACAAATGAAATGTTTTTGAATCCTGTCAGGTAAATGATGAAATATACAATGGTAGGAGCAATTAACCCGAGAAATATTCCAAGTACCAGGTTGTTAGTTTGGGCTTTCATCTTTTACGAAAAATTTA
Source organism: uncultured Bacteroidales bacterium (assembly GCA_964486145.1). Taxonomy (GTDB): domain Bacteria; phylum Bacteroidota; class Bacteroidia; order Bacteroidales; family JAAAOM01; genus CAZAMT01. The sequence goes on along the minus strand of CAZAMT010000036.1, from coordinate 18,777 downwards.
TTTTTTCGAGTTCACTTTTGGAATGATAACAGGTAAAATCCAATTGCACCGGGACAACAGCTACGTAATTGTTTTTCAATGCCCATTCATCGGTGTCATCCGCTTCGGGTTCTTTGTTCAGAAATTCGCCGGTCAACCAGTAATAATCCCTGCCATGTGGATCTTTACGGTGTTCAAATTCCTCTAACCAGTGGCCCATCGTTTGTCGACAAATTTTAATTCCCTGGATGTCATCTGTTTGAACAGCCGGGATATTGACATTCAAGCAAATACCATTTAATGTCTTATTGTTTACAATTCCGGCAATGATTTTTCTGACAAATTTTTTGGCTGTGCTAAAATCAGCATCGTAATTATAATCGAGTAGAGAGAACCCAATGGACGGAACGCCATATAATTTACCTTCAATGGCCGCAGCCATGGTTCCCGAATAAAAAATGCTGGTGGAAGAATTGGAACCATGATTAATTCCGGAAAGCAATATATCAGGAGGCCTGGTCAGAAATCGATTAAAAGCCAGCTTTATACAGTCAACCGGCGTGCCCCAACACTGGTACATTACAAAACCATCTTCCTGCTTTACTTTTTCCGCCCTCAAGGGATATTTAACTGTAATGGCATGAGACATTCCCGAATTTCCTTCAGCAGGAGCCGCTACCAATACACTTCCAAATTCGCGGGCAACTTCTATTAACTCATGTAATCCCTTAGCGTGAACTCCATCATCGTTAGTAACAAGGATTTCAAGCTTCTTTTTACCTTCAGACATATGCTTTCATTTGAGTGCACAAAGATATTTATTTAACGCATCATTTTTAAATACTCTGTCCATTAATTTTACAGACTTTATTTATGATGATTTATGTGGATGGTTTATTTAGATTGAATGAATAAAACAGGGTGAAACAATGATTGTTATCTTTTTAAAAATTAGACTTTCACCTTCGAAATTGTTTTATTAATCAAATTTTATTTACTTTAGAATGAAAATTGTCATATTTTGGCTCCTGGAATCTGAAACCTGGCATTTTTTGGCATAAAACCCTAAAATTAACCAAAAATGATGAAAGATCCAGTTGATGAAAAATGGAAGAAAATTGACTTTGAAGGCATGGCTAAAAGTGAGGTTTATTTTATCTCAGATTATGGCCGTGTAAAAAGTTACAAAACCAGTGATGAAGGTGTGTTGGTGAATGGTTCTCTGCTCAGGGGATACAAAATCCTGACCATAAAGCTTGATAACAATAAAAATACCACCAAATACATTCATAAACTTGTTGCAGAAGCGTTCATTCCGAAAGAGCATCAGATGCAAGAACATGTTATTCATTTGGATTACAACAAGATGCACAATCATACAAGTAACCTTAAATGGGTTACCAAACAAACCATGTATGAACACCATAAATTAAATCCAAATTATAAAAAGGGTGTTATCAATAACGCGAAACTCACTGAAACAGAAGTAATACGGCTCAAGCTTAAACTCAAGCGCAGCAAGAACAAGTTATACAAAATTGCCAGGGAGTTTGGAATTACCCATACACAGTTAAACCGAATCCGATCCGGTGAAAACTGGGGGCATATTAAAGTTGACTGACGCATTGAAGTTTTTCCAAAGTTTAACATGAAAGGTTATATCCCCTTAGCGTTTTTACCGTATATACTCGAAAATTTAATCATTATGCGATGAAAACATTGATTCCCTGGAAGGAAGAGTATGACACCGGTTTGGAGGAAATCGACCTCCAACACAAACAGCTTGTTAACATCTTAAACAAGCTTTTTGATGCGATGGCTGTGGGTAAAGGAAAACAAATCCTGGAATCCATTCTAAATGATCTCACCAGCTACACGGTAAAGCATTTTTCTGCTGAAGAACGTTTTATGGTTGTATATGCTTATCCCGGTATTTCAGATCACAAAACAGAACACAAAGCGCTTGTGGATGAAGTGAAGAAGTTTAAAAGTGATTATACCAATGGAAATACTAAAATTACGGTAGGAATAGCCAATTATTTGAAAGAATGGTTGTTGAATCATATTCTTGGATCAGACAAACAACTGGTGAATTATCTAAAGGAGAAGGGCCTGGTTTAAATGGATGTAAATTGTAAACAGCTTTATATCAGGTATTTACTAACTTTCCCCTGAAGTTCGGAAATGTTTATTGGCTTTACAATGTAGTCATCACAACCGGCTTCAATGCACTTGTCTCTTTCCTCACGCATGGCAAAAGCTGTTTGCGCGATTACCGGCAAGCGATAATTCATTTTTTTTATTTCACGGGTAGCATCATAGCCGTTCATTTCGGGCATTTGTATATCCATTAATACCAAATCAAATTCTTTTTCGCGGGAGAATTCTACAGCCATTTTACCATTTACAGCCCGAATGATTTCAGCTTGATTTCTTTTTAAAATCGTTTCCAGTATTTTGAAATTCAGGTCATCGTCTTCGGCAACCAGAATCCGTTTGCTTTGCCAGTTATAGTTTTTATTGTTTATGCCACCATCTTCATCCATTTGGGAATCACCGGTTTCTTCAATTGAATTGTATGGCACTGAAAAATAAAACGTTGTTCCTTTATCAACTTCTGACTGAAACCAAATTTTACCTTCAAGGAGTTGCACCAGCTCCCTCGAAATGGAAAGTCCTAAACCAAAACCGGAATGCAATTTATCATCAGAAGGCTTCACTCTTGAAAACCGGTCGAAAATTTTTGCTTTTTTATCATCCGGAATGCCAATGCCGGTATCTTTTACATAAAAAATCAATGCCTGCGCTTTCGAAATGCGAAAACCAAATTCAATGTAGCCTTCTTCGGTATATTTAAAACCGTTTTCAATGAGGTTTGTGAGTACCTGACGCACACGAACTTTATCGGTTTGCACGATATAGTTTTGTTCGAAGTTTTCGGGATTAATGACCAGTTCAACTTTTGCCTTTTCTTCGTATATTTTTGATTCTTTGAAAAACCGGTACAGTTCACGCATCAGGGAATTTACATTGCAAGGACCTCTTTTAATTTTAAGCTGGTTTGCTTCAATTTTCGCTGAATCAATGATGTCATCAATCAACCGAAGGAGCGTTTTGCCTGATGATATGATATAATTGGTGTACTCATCTTTTTTCAGACCGTCAATGTCCGGATCTTTTAAAAATTGCGAAAATGAAATTATAGCATTCATGGGCGTACGGATCTCATGGCTCATGTTGGCAAGGAATGCAGATTTTAGCTTATCTGATTCTTCTGCAATTTTACGTTCCGAGATTTCTGTTTTAAGTTCAGCAGTGCGCTTGGCAATTATTTTTTCGAGTTTACGTTTGTGTCTTTCCAACTCTCTTCTGGCTTTTTCCTTTCGTCGAAAATTTATAAACACAAAAGCACCAAGTACCATGATCAGAAACAGGAATGCAATGTAAATGATTTTCTGAGAACGTTGTTTTTTTAGCTGGGCCTGGGTTTCGGATAACTCATTTTCCTTTGCCATAATATTAAATCTGGCTTCCAGTTCTTCTATCCGCTTTGCACTTTCATTTCTAAAAATCGTGTTTTCAAGGGTGGTATATTTTTGAAAATTTTCGAATGCAAGTTTATAATTTCCGGCTTTTTCATAAACCATTGAAAACATTTTGTAGAATTCTGATTCATTTGCAGAATAATTATGTTTTTTTGATAGTTCAATGCCTTTTTGAAGATAATCAAGGGCTAAATCTGTGTCACCGCTATTTGCATGAGCTTCACCCAGGTCAAGATAGGTTAATGTGGTTTCCCAAGGCAAATTGTTTTGCAGAAAATAAGCCAGAGCTATTTCAAAATGATTTATAGCTCTATTCATTCTGTTCTGTTTCATCAGAATATTTCCAATGTTTACCTTTGAAATGGCAATTCCATAATCATTTTGTAAATTTTCGTAGATTTCCAGGGACTTGTTGTAATTTTCCAGTGCCTTGACTTTGTTGTCGCTTTGGGAATATGAAACTCCGAGGTTTTGAAGCAATGCCGCAACGCTTTCCTGATCATTTATTTCCTTATAGAAAATCATGGCTTTTTCATAAAAAGTAATAGCTTTTTTAACATCCTTCAGATCATTGTAAATCATTCCCAGGTTGTGATATGTTTTTGCAAGGTTAACTTTATCTTTTTGGCTAAGATAATATTCAATTGCTTGCTGTTGGTATGTTACAGCATTCTCATACTGTCCCAGGTAAAAATAGACAAGGCCTAATCGCGTGTAAATCAAATAAATGCTTTCTTCGTCATGAATTTCTTCGTAAACTTCAATTGCTTTCTCATAATACTGAATCGATTCATTGTTTTGATTGTTATCTGCAAGAGCCTCTCCCATAACAAAATATGCTTCGGCTTCTAAAGATTGGTTTTCTACTTCATATGCACTTGAAAGTGCATTTTCAGCATAAATCAATGCTGAATCAGTATTGGAGCTCACAAAATGATAGGCAATTTTAATATACAATTCTGCCCTTTTTGATGCCTCGGCATTTTCCAATTGTTGTTTTAAGGAATTCAGTTCTTCCAATGGCATGGGTTGGGCCATCGTGCATACACTTAGTGCAAGCAAAATGCAAAAGACTATATAACGGGTAAAAACTGATTGCATGCAATACTTCGCTTAATTATGGGTAAATTTATAACAAAAAAAGTAGAGCAGCTTTACAAAATCTTTTAAAATTGCTGGATCGTGTAAATAGCTGAATATAAATATGGTTTAATAATCTTTTTGTACTTTTTTCATATAATTCCGGGTTGACAGTAAACCACATGCAGCAGAAATGTCCTGTCCCCGGGATGCTCTCACAGTAGTTAATATTCCTTTACTGTTTAAATCGTCTTTAAACCGAAAAATGGTTTTGTCATCTGAACCCTGCAACGGAGTATCCGGTATTGGGTGAAACCGGATAAGATTAATCCTGCATTTTAGCCCTTGTAATAATTTTGTTAATTTTTTCACATGGTTTGGTGTGTCATTGACACCTTTAAACATAATATATTCGAAGGAAATTCTTCGTTGTCTGCCTATGTCATAGGATTTTAGGACGTCCACTACTTCTTCAGCAGGATATACACTTTCCACCGGCATCAATTCAAGCCTTTCCTCATGAAAAGGTGAATGCAAACTTACTGCAAGATGGCAATTGCTTTTTTCCATGAATTCTTTCATGGCCGGAATAATTCCAATGGTAGACACTGTTATTCGTTTCGGACTCCATGCCCATCCATACCCGGCTGTGAGTATTTCGGTTGCCTTGAGAACGTTGTCGAGATTATCAAGAGGTTCGCCCATGCCCATAAAAACAATGTTTGTAAGCATGTTGTTTTCGGGCAGGCTTTTTACCTGATTTACTATTTCACCGGATGTAAGGTTTCCCTGAAAGCCTTGTTTTCCCGTCATGCAAAACAAACACCCCATTTTACATCCAACCTGGGATGAAATACATAATGTAGCCCTTTCAGAATCAGGTATAAAAGCGGCTTCAATAAATTGGTCTTGTGATGATGAGAAGAGATATTTTTTTGTTCCGTCAGAAGATATCTGAACGTTTGCAAATGGTGAAGTTCCAAAGGTATATTTAGACTGAAGCGTTTCTCTGTTTTTTTTTGACAGGTTGGTCATTTCATCAATCGACTGGATGTTTTTTTTATACATCCATTCTGCCATTTGCTTTGCGCTATATGCAGGCAGGTACAGTTCTGCTGCAACTGTCTGTAGTTCTTTTAGTGTTTTACCGAAGAGGCTTTCCTTCATTTGAACCTTACAATTAAAAATAGATTTCGGAAATGATTTGCTGGTAAGGTATGCCTTTCGCAATAAGCAAATCTCTGACATCAACAACCATTTCAGCCGCACCGCAAAGATAATAGTTTTGATCGAGAGGTAAAGACGGTTGTTCTGAAAGATACCTGGTTAACCTGCCTGCATAACCCGTATTTTCGGTACACTGACTGCAACATCTAATGTATCGGTTACCCAGCTTACTCAGAAACAGGTCGGCATAGAAAAAATATTTATCCTGTCTTGCCCCATGAACCAGAGTTTTATGCTGGCCATAACCGGATTTTATCATTGATACGAAAGGAGCAATGCCTGTCCCGGTTGCTATCCAGAATGCTTTGGAATGATCTCCGGTAAAACTGCCATAGGGCTGGCTCACAAAAACGCTGTCTCCTTTTTTTAATTTTTTAAGTTCAGGTGTGAGTGCTCCTTCTTTTACAACATCGTAAAGTACATCAATATAATTTTCATTCTCACCACTGGCAATACTGTAAATTCGTGGAGGTACATCAATGTTTAAGGATAATGCCACTACCTGTCCGGCTTTAAATGCAGCTTTTTGTTTATTGATGGATAAAACAAATACTTCAGGTGCAATTTCAATTTGATCAAGAACGGTTGTTTTTTTTAAGACAATATCTTCCCTCATATCCATACCCTTCAATTTGGAGGTAAAAACAACATACAATAAAAATGGTTTATTTCCTGGTGGAACTTTCTTTTACGTAATAGGCTACTTTTTCCAGCGAAGTGATCATATCGTAACCTTCAAGATAGACGTTTTCATTAACTTTTAGCTGAACGGAAGTAAAATTGAGGATTCCCTTTATGCCTGCCAATGTTAGATCCTGAGCAACCTTTTGCGCAACCTGTGGAGGGACGGTTAAAATAGCAATGGTAATATCTTTTTCTTTAATAACGTCTTCTAACTGTTCCACGCCATAGCAAGGAATGTCAGCAATCGTGGTGTCTTTTTTCTTTGGATCCGAATCGAAGGCAGCGATAATTTCAAGCGTTGGACGTTTGCCCTGAAAGTAAGCACTGATGGCTTTTCCGTAATTTCCCATCCCAATAACAGCAACATTGATCACAGACCTGGAATCGATTTTTTTTCCTATAAATTTAACCAGTTCTCTGATATCATAGCCTCGTCTGCCCACACTCGTATAACCAAGGAACATCATATCACGACGTACCTGAACAGCGGTAATGTGATGCAGGCGTGCAAGCTCGTGCGAAAAAATATGGGTTTTACCGAGCTCCATAAGCTCATATAATGTTCTCCGATATTCACTTAATCGTTCAACGGTCTTTTCAGGCAATTTATTCATGGTCTGCAGCGCTTAATATCGAATACAGTCGTAAAGATAGTGTTATTAAAATAACGATGCTTTTTTTAGATACATAAATTTTTGTTAATTTAAGCAATTAATAATTAGGGTTCAACCATATGACAGATTCAGTTAACAGAACAGTATTAATATTGTGTTTCGGCAGTTCCTGTTTTGCACGGGGAAATAAAAAAATGTTGTCGCGAATACAATTTTTTCTTGAAAAGCATCAGCTTGCAGATAAGGTTGAGTTTAAAGGCCATCATTGTCTGAATGAGTGTAGCAAAGGTCCCAATATTATGATAGGTGACCAGATTATCGGAGGTATCTCCGAAGACAATATAGAGGAAATCCTGGAACGGGAACTATTAAAAAATGTTTAATCCATGGCAATAAGTAAAGAAGAAGCGGTACATCCGTTAATTGAAATTCAGAATGATAAATGTGAGATTTGCTATGCATGTGTGCGTGCCTGTCCGGTTACTGCCATAAAAGTTACATCCCACCATGAATATCCGGAAGTGGTTCCGGAGCGGTGTATCGGTTGTGGTGATTGCATTATGGCATGTACTCCACATGCCATTCATTACAGAAGTTCCGTTGAAGAAACCAAAGAATTACTGAATAACAATGGAATGGTAGCAGCCATTGTTTCTCCAAGTATTGCGGCTGATTTTCAGGATATTACCGATTATCGGAAATTTGTGCAAATGATACGTGAACTGGGATTTATGTATGTGAATGAGGCTTCTTTTGGGGTTGATATGGTTGCATATAAATTCAGGGAACTCACCCACGACTTCAAAGGACGGTATTACATAACATCCAATGACCCGGTTGTTGTGTCATATATTGAAAAATACAAGCCGGTACTGGTAAACAACCTGGCCCCGATTGTATCACCGATGATTGCAAGCGCCAGAGTATTGAAACAGCAATTCGGGAAGGATTTAAAAATTGTTTATATCGGCCCCGATATTGCGAGCAAAGACGAATCCCTGCGGTATGAAGAAATAAATTCAGTCATAACATTCGTTGAACTGAGGGAGCTTTTTGATGAATACAAAATTCATGAAAGCAATCTCGAATATTCGGATTTTGATCCACCATTGGGTTACAAAGGCTCGCTTTATCCGATTAGTAATGGATTTATTCAGGCAGCCGATCTTGATGAAAACCTGCTCAACCGCAATGTGCTTACCATTGAAGGGAAAAAGGAAATGATCAATGCCCTGAATGAATTTGAAAATAATATTGACCAAATACAGCGTCATTTAAATGTGCATTACGGTAATATGCTGGCTGGCCCGGGAATGACCAAAAACGGATCAATTTTGCTCAGGGAAGCTCTGGTAATAAAATATTCAAACAGACGATTGAAAAACTTTTTTAGGTTTGAATGGAATAAAAACCTTCAAACTTTTCAGGTTATTGATTTGTTTAGAACATTTAGAAAAAATGATCAACGACTAAAGGAACCATCGGAAGATAAGATTCAGAAAATTCTGGCAGGATTGCATCCAAATGTTGAAGATAACATCGGTTGTGAAGAGTGTGGATATGCTTCCTGCCGCGATCTGGCAATTGCCATTTCGCAGGGCCTCGCCACTCCTGAAATGTGCACAACCCATGCCCTGCAAAACACAAAAAATTACATTAAATCGCTTCGTACAGCCAATGAAGAAATCAACTACCTGAAAACGAAGCTTGAACAAGCCGAGAAACTCATCGATACAGAACAACATGCTGCTCAGTCGGTAAGTGAATTGATGAGTTTTATGCTTCAAAAATTACGTGCAGGTATTGTTATGGTTGATAAAGAGCTAAAAGTAGTTCAAACAAATGCGGCCTTTCTTAAAATTATCGGAGACGAGGCACAGGAAATCAATGAGGTTATTCCCGGATTGGTTGGCGCTGACTTGAAACGCTTACTTCCACACAGCATTCATAATCTTTTCGGGTATGTCCTGAAAAACAATGAGGAGGTAGATGGACGTGATCTTCAGTTGGGAGACGTACTTATTAATATATCTATATTTCCGATTCAAAAAGGTAAAATTGTGGGTGGTGTTATCAGGGATATGAGTGCTCCTGAGGTGCAAAAAGCAGAGGTTATGAAAAGGGTAACCGAAGCGATTGATAAAAACCTGGAACTGGTTCAGAAAATTGGCTTTTTGCTTGGTGAAGGTGCCTCCGGGATTGAGCAGGAACTGAATTCTATCCTCGAGTTTTACAAAAAAGAACAAAAATAGGAGGGAGTGAGGTTGAAAGTTCCGGTTTGAAGGTTCGTTATTAAAAGTTCAATGCTCAGAATTCTTTATGAACGTACAATGTTTACCTCCATTTCCAGATCAATGCCGAAAGCGGTTTTCACAGATTCTTTAATTTTTTCAGCAAGTTCCAGTACATCGTTCCCTGTTCCTTCACCGAAGTTTATTAGCACCAGGGGCTGTTGCTGATGAACCCCGACAGGTCCTGTTCGTTTTCCTTTCCATCCACATGTTTCAATTAAAAATGCTGCTGGTACCTTTATTTGTTTGTCATTAGTTTCAAATCCGGGAATCTCTGTAAATTTCTTTTTTAACCAATAAAAATGTGCTTCGGGTATTACGGGATTCTTAAAAAAACTACCTGCATTTCCAAAGACTTTCGGGTCGGGTAGGCGTTGTTGCCTAACCCTGATGACGGCATCCCTGACAGCCCGGATATCGATGGGGTAAACATTTTTCAACTCTTTTTGAAGGGTGTTGTATGCATAATTTAGCTCCGGCTTCTTCCTCAAGCGAAATAACACTGAAAGAATAACAACACTTCCTTTAAACACGCTCTTAAATATACTATTTCGATAACCAAACTTACAGTCTTCATTTTTCAAAAAAATGGTTTGCTTTGAACGTAAATCAAAACATTCCACTTCCAAAATTGTATCTTTCACTTCAACGCCATACGCACCAATATTTTGTATGGGGCATGCACCAACCCTGCCTGGAATCAGCGACAGGTTTTCAAGACCTCCCCAGTTATTGTTAACGGCCAATTCAACCAATTGATCCCAATCTTCACCGGCTTGTACCCGGAGATAAATGAAATTTTCATCTTCATTTTCGATGCTCTTACCACGTACATCTACGTGAACGACCAAACCATCAAAATTTTCGGCAAAAAGCACGTTACTGCCTCCTCCCAGGATCATATATGTTGGAAAATCGATGAGTTTACCTGATAAAAAATCGATCAGCACATCCTTTTCTTTGAAACCTTGAAACCACCGCGCCCTGGCTTCAATATGAAAGGTGTTCAGTTGCTTTAACGAGTAATTTTGTTGCATGGATATGTTTTGAATGCCGCAAAGGTATGGATATTACAAAAACTGGCAAGTTGCAAATGACAGGTGTATTCAATAAAGAAGTATTAAATTCGCCAAAAAATAATTATCTTGACACGAATTGTTTTAACAGTTACCAATGATCTGGTTGTTGATCAACGGGTACATCGAATTTCAATGGCCCTGCAAGCCATGGGATTTGAAGTGCTTCTCATTGGTCGCCGTCTTAAAAACAGTGAATCTGTAAGCAGACCATACCAGGTAAAAAGATTCAGGTTACTCTTTCATCAGTCGTGGTTGTTTTATGCCAATTATAACCTGAGGTTATTCCTGTACCTGTTGTTTCTGAAAAAATATGATGTAGTTGTGGCCAATGACACAGATACTCTGCCGGCCGCGCAATTGGCTGCCGGGGTGCGTTGCAAAAAACTGGTATATGATGCACATGAATATTTTACCGAAGTTCCTGAATTACTTCATAAACCCGGAATCAAAAGAATTTGGGGGGCGTTTGAAAAATTATTGATTCCAAAAGCTGACAAGGCATATACCGTTTGTAATTCACTGGCACGTATTTATTTGGATAAATACAAAGTTTCGTTTTCTGTAATTCGCAACCTTCCTTTGAAAGTAAGGAGCAACGAAACAAAGTTGCTAAAGGAAAAATATCCGGGAAGAAAAATCATATTGTACCAGGGTTCGATAAATGTTGGACGCGGCCTTGAACGGATGATTGATACGATGCCATTCATAAATAATACGGTATTTATCCTCATAGGTAGTGGTGATATCATTGCCGATTTACAAAAATCTGTTCGAAAAAAGGAATTAACCGACAGGGTTGTTTTTATGGGCAGGATTCCTTTTGATTCGTTGCCAATGTACACTCGAAGTGCAGATTTGGGTATATCTCTTGAAGAAGATGTGGGGTTAAATTACAGGTATGCATTGCCAAATAAAATTTTTGATTACATTCAGGCAGAAGTTCCCATTCTGGTTTCTGATCTTCCCGAAATGAAATCCATTGTTGAAAAATATCAGGTTGGCGAAGTAGCAAGTGAAAGAAATCCTGAAGTAATGGCTTCAATCATCAAGGAAATGCTGCACAACCAGGCAAAACGAGATAGGTGGAAGGTGAATCTTAAAAAGGCAGCCAATGAATTGTGCTGGGAAAACGAACAAGAGAAATTGATTCAGGTTTATAAGGATTTCTTATAAATAATCGGTGTATTTTTTTTAGCAAATTTTCGCATCGGAATGAGGATTACATAATAAAGAATAAAACCTGTTGGGACAGAAAATACCAACCATACAACAGTTCCCTGAATGGTTAATCTCCAAAAATAGTAAAAGATCTTTAAAGGTGCTGATATCAAAGCCTGTTGTATCTGCTGAAATCCTGTTTCCAGCACCGGTCCTTGAAAGATGATTTGTCCCAGTTTAAAAAATGGAATCAGCAATAATAATTGTAAGGGATAAACAGCGAAATTAGTTAGTTGAATCACTACCATGTTTAGTTTTAATCGTATTGCAACAAGGGCAAGTAATATGGTAGTTACACCAATAACAGGAATGATTCCAAAAAGAATTCCAAGAGTAATGGTCAATGATACCTGTTCCGGCGCGGTTCCCTGCAAGAGTGAATTTTTTAGGACCTGCTGAAATTTTCTCCATAATCTTCGAATCATACGTAGATAAAAGATTAAATATCAAACGTACTTCTATTGTTCGAAGGTATAATTAATTGATTGTTAAATTTATATGAAATATTCATGAAATTTTGGTGTGATATTTTTTATCTGTATTCGGAGCAATCATGAAAATATCACCCTTTTCATGCCTGATCCCTGACGAATGAACTTCAACAAATGTATTTTTTTGAATATGTTGAGTATATATTTTAAACGGATTGAAGTACTGACTATAACCCGTTGCTTCGCCATTTCTGACTTTCTCTATCAACACCTTTTCTTTCCTGCCAATAAATTTATTTCGGTATTTTACTTTGTTGTTATCTGAAATGCTTCTGATGATTTGACTCCGTTTGGTTTTGATTTGCTCCGGAATTTGTTCGGGCATTCGCTCTGCTCTGGTACCCTTGCGAACGGAGAATTTAAATGTGTGGATATGGCTAAATTCAAGCTTGCTTGCTATCCGGCAGGTTTCATTGAAATCTTCTTCTGTTTCTCCCGGAAATCCAACGATGATATCGGTTGTAAAATTAAAATTCGCTTTATTTTTTCGAATATTTTCAACCATGCTTTTGTACGAAGCAAGGTTGTACATCCTGCGCATCTGAAGTAATATTTTGTCGGAACCGCTTTGTAAGCAAAGATGTAAGTGCGGGCAAAGTTTTGGATGATTGACCAGGGAATAAAATTTTTCGCCGATCCCCTCGGGTTCAATGGAAGAAATGCGCACCCGAAATTCACCCGGAAGTTCCAGAATTAACTCCAATAAATCTTCAAATCCAACACCATCAAAGTGATATCTTCCAATATTAACACCGGTTAACACAATTTCTTTACTTCCAAGTGCCAACACCTGCTTTATGTTTTGTATTATTTCATTTACCGGACGACTGGTCGCTCGCCCTCTCACTTTTGGTATAATGCAAAACGTACAAAAATTATCGCATCCGTCCTGTATTTTAATACTACTGCGGGTATGAAAACCGCGGGTTGCTGGTTCAAAATTGAAAAGATCGGGTTCAAAGGAGCCCGGCTGCATGATTTCGCCATGAAAATGGCCATCGATCAGTGGAAATATGGAGCTTTTTTGTGCATTATCCACCACATATGTTATATCATGTCGCTCTTCAAGTGCTTGTTTGTCGTTATTCACCATACAACCGGTAACAACGACCACAGGGTTATCGTCTTTTCGTATTGCCTGACTTACCAGATTTCTTGATTTATGATCACTTTGATTCGTTACTGTGCAGGTATTTACTACATACACATCAGCTTTGTCATTGAAACCAACCACTTCGTAATTTCCATTTTGAAATTCTGTTGCAAGGGCATCCGTTTCAAATTGATTCAATCTGCACCCTAAGGTTTTAAATGCAACCTTTCTCTTCATTTTAAACCATTTGATATTCTTCAACTCCCTGTAAGTAGCCTTCCGATGCAAACTCGGTAACCGATTGTATTTTAACGTTTACAAAATTTCCAATAAGCTGCTCATTTTTGTTTGCAAACCGTACGATGATTTTCCCTTCCGTCAATCCCGATAAAAACCCTGGCTTTCGGTCCTTTCCGGTAACCAGAACCTTGAAGGTTTTACCAATCATTTCCTGATTTTTTACAAGGGTGTGTTTAGTCAATTCTTTGGTTAAAATATGCAATCGCTCCTTTTTTACTTCATTTGGAATGTCATCTTCCCAGCGAGAACTTTTTGCTCCTGGTCGTGGCGAGTATTTGGCGATGTAAGCCATGTTATATTTAAACTCTTCCATCACTTTTCGTGTATTTTCAAATTGTTCATCGGTTTCACCAGTAAAACCTACAATGATATCGGTAAAAATGGTTGCCTGAGGAATTTTTTCCCAAATATAATGAATGATATTCCTGTATTTTGCAACATCATGTTTCCGGTTCATTCGTATCAATACCTTGTTGTCACCCGATTGTATGGGTAAATGGATTTGTTTAGCAAGGCAATTATATTTATGGATTACGTCTATAACATTATTGGTCATATCCCATGGATGGGGTGATGTGAAATATACCCAAAAGTCCTTCCCTGAGGTTTCCCCATATTCCCCTATTTGTTGAAGCAATTCAGGGAAGCTTATTTCCGCACCGTGCTTGTCTTTTCCGTACGAATTGACATTTTGCCCGAGAAGGGTAATCGATTTATAATTATTTTCTACCAGGTATTTAACTTCATCCAATATTTCACCTGAAGGACGGGAAACTTCCCTCCCCCTGGTATATGGCACAGCACAAAAAGTGCAAAATTTGTCACAACCATTTTGAATGGCCACAAAAGCCTCGTATGATGATGTATATGAGGGTTTTACATTCCAAAATGACTTCATATAACTTCCTGTATTAACAACTATTTTGTTGTCGTTTATTGCCAATGGTTTGAAACCCTCACCTGGTATTTTCGGCTCATTTGTCTGGTTTTTAAATAATTTGGAGTCTCGATTCATTTGCAGTGATGCCGGGGTTACAATGCCATATTGGGAAAGCATATCAGGAAATTCAGGCAGTTCGTGCATGGCAAAAACAATATCAAACAATTTCAAAAATTTCTCACGATCAGCAGGCAACACACATCCGGATATAAACGTAATCAGGTTTTTTCGATTTTTTATTTTATTCCATTTATGGATTCTTGAATATACTTTATCAATTGCTTTCTGTCGCACCGAACAAGCTAGTATTCCTAAAATATTAGCTTCCTCTTCGTTATCAACATACAAATATCCCATTTCGTCCAAAACTGTTCGAACACGCTCTCCATCGCTTTTATTCATCTGACAACCCAGAGTTATCAAGTGGTAATTCATCATAACAAATCCTGTTTTTACCTACATCACTACTTTTCAGCCAAAAACTCTATTGTTTTTAATTTTAAGCAGTTTGCAAAATTAATTAAAATATGCAACAAACTTAAAAAATACAAAAATATGTGATTGTCCTTATTTAAACTTTATAGCATTGATTGTATTAAAAATACTTTCTTGCTTGTTAACGATATCAATTCAAGAATCATCCATTATTGTTGATACGGATATTTTATGGTTTTATTTTAGTGATCTGGCATTGGGGGACGCAACATGAAGTTTATTACCTATTTTTAGCTTATACATTTGATTTCCTTTTTTGAATTAGAAAATTCACTTATTTTTGAACGAACCAAAACGTAAATCTTTACACTATGAAACCTGTTTATTACTTCCCTTGTGCTATTCTGTTCATTCTTTTTGCAGCTTGTTCATCATCAGATGAAGCCGATTACTGGCAGGACCCTGAAATTATCGGGATTAACAAATTACCCGCGCATGCATTTTTTATTCCTTATCAGTCATCAGATGCTGCATTAACTGCAAATCCTGAAAATTCCGAATTATTTCTTAACCTGAACGGGCATTGGAAATTTAAATTTATAGATGCTCCAAAAAATGCACCGGGTAATTTTCACAATCCAGCCATCAATGACGAGGACTGGGATGAAATAAAAGTTCCTTCAAACTGGCAAATTGAGGGCTATGGCAGACCTATTTATACCAATATAAAGCATCCCTTTGAAGCAAATCCTCCATTTGTTCCAACCGATGCCAATGAAACAGGATTATATCGGCACACCTTTCAGATACCAGAGAATTGGGATGATAAAAGGATAATCATTCATTTTGGCGGTGTACAAAGTGCCATGTATTTTTATTTGAACGGAAAAGAAATCGGGTATAGTGAAGGCAGCATGACCCCGGCAGAATTTGATATTACCAAGCATGTAAAACCGGGAGAAAACATGCTGGCTGCAAAAGTGATTCGATGGTCGGACGGCAGTTACCTTGAAGATCAGGACTTCTGGAGGCTAAGCGGAATCTACCGCGATGTTTATGTTTATGCCCTTCCGGGTATTCATATTTATGACTACCAGGTGATTACCGATTTAGATGAAAAATATAAACATGCTACATTTAATTTAAATGTAAAAATAGAATCACTTAACGATAAAGGCGCCGGTTTTACGTTGGAAACCAAACTACTGGATGTAAATAATAATGATGTTATCAATAAAACAGCGAATGGTAAGCTTCAAAATGGAACGGCCAAAGTTGAGTTTTCCGAAGAGGTGAAATCACCTGCGAAGTGGAGCGCCGAAAAACCAAACCTGTACCGATTGGTTTTGTCACTGAAAAATACAGATGGTGACGAATTACAGGTTATTTCCGGTAAGATTGGTTTCCGTGAAGTTGAAATAAAAAATGCCCAATTTCTCGTCAATGGTCAGCCGGTTTATATCAAAGGCGTCAATCGACATGAAATAACACCGGACAATGGTCGGGTGGTATCGGAAGAAATCATGAGAAAGGACATTGAAATTATGAAACGCCATAACATTAATTCGGTACGTACATCGCATTATCCTAATGTTTCCCGATGGTATGAGTTGTGTGACGAATACGGAATTTACGTTTGGGATGAGGCAAATATCGAGAGTCATGAACTTTGGGCACAAAAAGAAATTTTTCTCAGTGAAATGCTTGAATGGGAATCGGCTTTTGTTGACAGGGGAGTTTCGATGGTACACCGCGATAAAAACCATCCGAGCATTATCACCTGGTCTTTAGGAAATGAGACGGGAGTAGGTCCAAACTTTTATGCCATGGCTGATTCCATGCGCATCATTGATCCTTCGAGACCAATTCATTACGAGAGTGTTACCCCCGCCTATTCTGAACAACCATCCCACTTCGACATTAGCTCAACCATGTATCCCTCTCCAACCGATGGGCTGGGCCATGAGAGAACCCTGGAAATGCTGGCCAGGAGGGATGCCGACCGACCGGTAATTGTCTGCGAGTACGCGCATGGAATGGGCAATAGCACAGGGAATTTCAATAAGTTTTGGGAAACATTTGAAAAATACAGAAATCTGCAAGGTGGCTTTATCTGGGATTACGTGGATCAGGGGCTGTATAAAACATCCACTGAGGGGGAGCAATACATTGTTTATGGTGGCGATTTTGGGGATACACCCAATGATGCCAATTTCTGTATTAACGGCATTATTTTTTCCGATCGCTCATTACAGCCTGCCATGGCTGAGGTGAAGAAAGTACAGCAAAATATATCCGTAAAGTCAGTTGATCTCGAAAAAGGTGTATTTCATGTGAAAAATAAATACTTCTTTCAATCATTGTCAAATTTTTATCTGAAATGGAATTTAAAAGAAAACGGGAGGGATATCCAGGGTGGCCAAATTAACTATCTCACTATTGCACCGCAGGAGGAAAAAGAAATACAGATTCCTTATAATAAGCCTGCATTGGAGCCGGGCAAGGAATACTGGCTCGACATAAGTTTCAGGCTGAAAGAGCCTGTACAATGGGCCGATAAAGGATATGAAATAGCATGGGAACAGTTTTTACTTCCCTGGGGCATCGAAATCCCGATGAAGCAGATTACAGGAGAACAGCTTGATTATGATGAAAATGAGAAAGAAATAACATTTGCTGGTGATAAAGCATCTGTAATAATAAGCAAAGAAACAGGAGGATTGTCATCATATAAAATAGACGGTATCGAAACAATTGAAAAACCCGGCCGGTTAAATATCTGGAGGGCACCTGTGGATAATGATATGGGAGGTGGTGAGAAGAGCTTCGAGAGTCGATGGAAAGATGCCGGTTATGATCATATGCAAATAAAAGTTGATTCAACGAATACCCGTCTTTCGAAAAATGGTGTATACCATGTGATGGTGAAGGGTGTTTTAAAAGGTGTAAATGCTACATTGCCATTTACCACAACCTACGCGCTTTATGCAGCAGGCGATGTTACTGTAAAACATACCCTGGAAATTCCGGATAAGTTACCACCACTCCCACGGGTTGGTTACCAACTATTTTTGAAAAAGGAGTTTAACTATTTGAAATGGTATGGTCGGGGGCCACAGGAATCGTATTGGGATAGAAAAACCGGAGTACGTGTAGGAGTTTATAAAGGCAGTGTTTCAGAGCAATATGTGCCATATCCATACCCCCAGGAAAACGGGAATAAAACAGATGTCCGGTGGTTAACTTTAACTGACCTGGCAGGGAGAGGGATGTTGGTTCATGGGAAGCCGTATTTGTCTGTTTCAGCGCATCATTATACGCTTGAAAATTTAACAGAGGCAACACATACCGTTGATTTGAAAGAGGCGGATTATATTACATTAAATATTGACTACAAGCAAGCCGGAGTAGGAGGTGATGATAGCTGGAGCCCGCGTACACATCCCGAATTTCAATTAGCTGACTCTGCCTACACGTATGAATTCAGACTAAGGGGATTTCTGGGTGATGCGGATAATTTTATCGGCTACCGGTTGGAATAATCTTGCAGAGTGACAATGAACGGCTTGATGAAATTCCGGTTTACATTATCCGGAATGTTTGAATTGAAAGGCTTCAGGGGTAAAATTCATAAAAAATATTTTTAATATCTTAAAATAAGTTATACTTTTGCGCGCGGAGGAATGGCAGAGTGGTCGAATGCGGCGGTCTTGAAAACCGTTGTACCGCAAGGTACCGGGGGTTCGAATCCCTCTTCCTCCGCACGATGATAAGAAATTGACAGAAGGAATTGCAGGAGCA